>JAYTWA010000024.1:0-3997 GCA_043743675.1 Sphingomonadales bacterium | reverse complement strand
GCGCGCTTCAACCGCGATGCGACGAGCAATGCGTTCAGGCCAGTATTACGCCCTGCTGCCATCACCTTCAGCCCCTGCGCGACAAAAGCACGGTTCAGGCCTCGCAAGCTGGCAACATCGGCCACCGTGCCCAGCGCGACAATATCTAGCAGGTCCATCAGCTTTGGTTCGGGTCTACCGGTAAAATAGCTCTGCGCGCGCAACGTCCGCACCAGCGCCGCCGCGAGCAGGAACGCCACGCCGACTGCCGCCAAATGACCATGCGCTGCGGCTTCGACCGCTTCATCGAGACGGTTTGGATTGACCATCGCAAAGGCCTTGGGAAGCTCGACCGCGCATTGATGATGATCGACGACAATCACATCGACGCCAACTGCCTTCGCCATAGCGAGCGCCTCGAACGCCTGTGCCCCGCAATCGACTGTCACGATCAACGATGCACCGCCCTCTGCAATGCGCACCAGCGCTTCGCCCGACGGGCCATATCCCTCCATCAGCCGGTCGGGAATATAGGCTTGGGGAGCAAGACCAAGCTGGCGCAAGACGCGGACCAAAAGCGCCGCCGACGTCGCACCATCAACATCATAATCGCCAAATACCGTAACTTTTTCGCCCGAAAGCACCGCAGCCGCGAGACGCTCGGCCGCCCGGTCCATATCCTGAAATACCGACGGATCGGGCATGAACGCGCGTATCGTCGGATCACGATAAGCCTCGACCATGTCGGATGGGCATCCGCGCGCCAGCAGTAATTGCATGACGAGATCATCGCAATCGCCATCACCATGCCGCCATCGCCACGACTGCCCAGTAATCGAATTCGTGATGTTGAGCGGTGTCATGCACTCGCTCTACTGCGAACACGACCAACAGCAATCATTAACCACGCTTGCGGTTCGTTAACGAAATTCTGTTACGCATCACGCGTGTGACCGACATGAGCATAGCAGCCAATTGGCGACAGAAGATAAGCCGCGCATTTGGCGCTTTGCTGGTTCTTGCCTTTTTTACGTTCGTTGCGTCGCCCGCTCAAGCCAACACCTGTTCATCGGCCACCTCACAAGGCACAGCGCCGCCCGAATGGCAGACCTACTGCTGGCTCGATTTTGCGGGCTACAATGATGCGACGGCGCGGTCGGCGGGCGGTCAACCCTTCAGTTTTACGCTGACCGACGGATCAACATTGACATTGACGCTGCGGACAACCGGTCCCGCCAATGCGCTTGCTGACCGCCCTGCCCCGTCGTGGACTGGCGCCGCAGTCGGCAACAGCGCATTTTTGGGGATTCCGGGCCGTCCGATCCTCTACACGATAACAAGCGGCGCGACTGTCACTGTCCAGCTTAGCAGCATTGTCATCACACCCCCGCCCGGCGCGGGTGCGACAACGGCCTACATGTTCATCGGAGCTGATGCCGAATCAACGGATGGCACCGAGACCCTGTCCTTCACCACCAACGGCGGCAACTGGACGATCCTTGATCAGGTCAATCCAATTACCGGCAGTCAATATCCGACTATCACCAACAGCGGCACGACGTTTACTGAATCCGGTGCGGGTCTGACGGGCAACGTCGGCGGCTATATCGTGGGCAGCACGACGCCAACCACGGTTTCAAGCACGCTTGTCGGCAGCGGTTTGCAGGGCGCGATGTTCGCCGTTCGCTTTGCCTCGCTCAAACTAACCAAAAATATCGTCAGCTCGCGGATCGACCCCGCTGATCAGTTCACGTATCGCGTGGCATCGACGGGAACGGGCGCAATCCTGACGTCAGGAACGACAACGGGTGCCGGCAATGGTCCTTTTACGTCGGCAACAGTCTCGCTTGCATCGGGCCTGCCACTAACGCTTTCTGAAATCAGTGCGGCGGGCAGTGTCAGCCCGCTGGCGAGCTACAGCGGCCGTCTGACCTGCACAAACACGAACGCGAGCTCGACCACACCGCTGCCCAACAATCTAGCGACAACGTCTTATAGTTTCGGACCGTTGGCCTATGGTGACGCAATTAACTGCAACTTCGTCAATACGCCATTGCCGCGTATGCAGCTAACGAAAGCGCTGGGCGGAACGCGGGTGTTCACCGGCGACCAGTTTGTCATGAACATCAGCACTAGTGCAACGAATGTCGCGACAACAACAACAACGGGTGCTGGCGTGACCGTGGCCAATGCAAGCACGCCGATTTACCTCGGCGCAGCGGGCATGATATATAGTTTTAACGAGCTACCCAGCGGCACGACCAATCTCATTTATTACACATCGGGGATGGCCTGCACCAATGCTTATGGCGCATCGACGACTGTGCTCCCGACAGTCATTGGTGGCACTGTCACCCCCGCATTGGGCGACAACATCAGCTGCACGATTACAAACAATCCAAAACCCAACAAGGCCAATCTGACAATCACCAAATCATCAACGCTGATTTCTGATCCTGTTAACGGCACAACCAATCCGAAGATGATTCCTGGCGCAATTGTCGAATATGCGATCACGGTGACCAACGCCGGCACCGGGCCCGTCGATGCAAACACAATCACGATCATCGACCCGATCCCGACGACACTGGGAAGTTACGTTCTGGGTACAGCCGTCACTTATGTCGACACGCTGGGCAGCGGATCGACGATCTCCTGCCCTTATGCAACCTGCGTTTCGTGGACGAAGACGGCGGGTGGCTCAACGGGCTGGGGCGCAACACTGACGCCCGACGGCTCAGGTTTTGACGACGCGATTACTGGCCTCCGCATAATACCATCCGGCACGATGCCCGCCGCCGTTGCCGGTGGTCAACCCAGCTTCACGATCCGTTTCAGAACCCGCATCAAGTAGTTTTGGCGCGCTCGCTCTTTACCCAGCGCACCGTTCCCGAGCTTGCCCGCATCACGACGCTCTCAGTCGTCATCCGTCCGTCGCGCAGCCGCTTGACCCCCGCGAGCAGTGACCCATCAGTCACGCCCGTTGCGGCAAAAATGCAGTCGCCCTTCGCCAGCTCGGTAAGGTCATAAACATGGTCGAGGTCCGTGATCCCCCACTTGCGAGCCCGCGCGCGCTCATCGTCATTGCGAAACAGCAGACGACCTTTGAACTGTCCGCCGACACAACGCAGTGCGGCAGCCGCCAACACGCCTTCGGGGGCGCCCCCTGACCCCATGTAAATGTCAATCGTTGTATCGGGATCGGTTGTTGCAATAACGCCCGCAACGTCACCGTCACCGATTAGCATGACGCCGCATCCAATGGCTCGTAATTCAGCAATCAGCTTTTCATGGCGCGGGCGATCAAGCACGCAGACAATAATCTCGTCGGGTCGCACGCCTTTTGCCGCGGCAACCGCTGTGACATTTTCAGTCGGCGTCTTGTTCAGGTCGATGATGCCATCGGGATAGCCTGGCCCTACCGCCAGCTTGTCCATATAAACATCGGGCGCGTTCAACAAATTGCCATGTTCCGCCACGGCAAGCACCGCGAGTGCGTTTGGCCCTGCCTTCGCCGTGATCGTCGTGCCCTCTAGCGGATCAAGCGCAATGTCGATCTTTGGTCCCGTGCCAATCGCCGACCCGACTTTTTCGCCAATAAACAGCATCGGTGCTTCGTCGCGCTCGCCCTCTCCGATGACGACAGTGCCATCCATATAAAGTTCGTTAAGCGCGGCGCGCATGGCTTCAACAGCGGCGGCATCAGCGGCCTTCTCATCGCCGCGTCCGATCAGTGTGGAGGCTGCGACCGCGGCCGCTTCGGTTACACGTACCATCTCTAAAACCAATACGCGGTCGAGAACCTGACTTGCAGCTACCATCGAACTATGTTCCTATTGCTTGACTGGCGGCGCGATAGGCGAGGGTTATGACAAAGTCGATAATGGGTTTGATTGTAGCGACCGGCATCGCGCTACCGGTGCAAGCGGCAGCACCACCGACCATCCAGCAATATGAGGCAATGACCCGTGTTGAGCCGCGATGTTCCGCGCCACGTGCGGGTAACGAGATTGTCGTC
>JAYTWA010000023.1:0-9656 GCA_043743675.1 Sphingomonadales bacterium | reverse complement strand
TAAAGGCCATCAGGTGTCTTCACATCGGGATATTTCTTGAGCAGTGTCGCAGGCTGTTCCTGATACCCCGTCAGCAATGAATAGATGTAATGCGGACCGTCCTCGCGCGCTTTGACGATCAACGATTGATCGGGCGGAATGGCATTATTATTTGCGGCACGCGCAGCAACATCATTTGCAAATGGCATCGGAAAACGATCCGATGGCACTGGTTTGCGCGTCGAAGCCTCACCCGTTGCCGGGTCAATCGAGGGCGTCTCATGCGACCAGTTCTTGGCGATCGCCTTTACTTCGGCCTCACTGAAACCAATCCCTTGAAGGTCACGGAACGCGACATATTTCATGCTGTGACAAGCAGAACATACTTCCTTGTAGACCTGAAATCCACGTTGAAGCTGACGATTGTCATATTTGCCCATAGGCCCCGTAAAAGAGAAGGATGCCTCCTTCAGGGGGAACTGTTTTTTGACGTAATGTTCAGCTGTCATGACATGCGGTTCGGACACATAGGCAATGACGCCCCACATCAGTGACCACAACGCTACGGCGACAAATCCGATACCAGCTAAGGGACCGAGCAAACGAACCATTTTTATGCTTCCTTATTCAGCCGGTGCCAGCTGTGGCCCACCATGGCCCAACCCGGTCGGTGCTGTGTATTTTTCCTCTACATAACCCTTGCCCAGCACAGCTTCGGTGATCGAGCTCGGCAATGCCAGCGGCTTTTCAATCATCGAAATGATCGGCAGGATGATCAGGAAGTGCGCGAAATAATAAGCCGTCGCGAGCTGGCTGATCATCACATAGGGCTCTTCCGCAGGGGCACCACCGCAATAGCCGAGAATAGCCACGCAGGGGATGAGCCCAAACCAGAAGAACTTTTTGAACAGCGGACGATAATGCCCCGACCGCACGGGCGACGTATCAAGCCACGGCAGGAAGAACAAAAGAATGATCGACCCGAACATCGCGATCACACCCCACAGCTTGGCTGGCAAAATGAAATCGACTGTGAAGGCACGCAGGATCGCGTAGAATGGCCAGAAATACCATTCGGGCACGATGTGTGCTGGCGTCGACATCGGATTCGCTTCGATATAATTGTCGGCATGGCCCAGCAGGTTGGGCGCAAAAAATGTCAGTGCCGCTAGCGCAATCAAGAAAATCCCAAGCCCAAAACCGTCTTTTGACGTGTAATAGGGATGAAATGGCACTGTATCCTGCGGTCCCTTGACACTAACACCCGTGGGGTTGGACGATCCAGGAATATGCAGTGCCCAGACGTGCAGAATGATTACACCCAATGTCACAAACGGCAACAGATAGTGCAACGAAAAAAAGCGGTTGAGTGCGGCATTATCTGGCGCAAAACCACCAAGTATCAAAGTCTGCAATGACTCGCCAACAAGCGGAATGGCACTGAACAAGCCCGTAATGACCTGCGCACCCCAAAAGCTCATCTGACCCCATGGCAGGACATAACCCATGAATGCAGTCGCCATCATCAATAGAAAAATAACAAGACCCAACAGCCAAATCACTTCCCGTGGCGGCTTGTATGAACCGTAAAATAGTCCACGAAATATATGAAAATACACGACGACAAAGAACATCGAAGCGCCATTGGCGTGCGCATAACGCAAGAACCAACCACCGTTTACATCGCGCATGATATGCTCAACGGATGCAAAAGCGACGCCGGTATCAGCGCGGTAATGCATCGCAAGCACAATGCCCGTGACGATCTGCATCATTAGAGCAGCCCCGGCCAGAACGCCGAAATTCCAAAAATAATTGAGATTGCGTGGCACCGGATAACCCGCGCCAACCGCATTATAAACGAGGCGCGGCAGCGGCAGCTTCTCGTCGAGATAGCGCATTAATGGCGCTTTTGGCTCATACGCCTTTGCCCAGGGAAAGTTCATGCCTTTACTCCCACTTCAACGGTTGTGTCGGACCGGAATGCATAGTCGGGAACGACGAGGTTCTTTGGTGCAGGTCCTTTGCGGACACGACCAGCGGTATCATAATGCGACCCGTGGCAAGGACAGAAATACCCGCCAAACTCGCCCTTTGCTTCGCCCTCAGCAGCACCGAGCGGCACACAACCAAGGTGCGTGCAAACACCCTTGGTGATTAGCCACTGTGATTTGCCCGCTTTTGTGCGGTCTGCAAGTGTCTGAGGGTCACGCAGTGTTGAAACCGACACCTTGTTTGCCATCGCCATTTCGGCGCTCGTCAAATGGCGCACGAACAGCGGTTGCTTGCGAAACACGGCTTTGATCGCTTGCCCCTCGGCAATCGCCGACAAATCGAGATCAAGCGTGGCCTCGGCCAGCACATCTGCCGATGGGTTCATCTGATTGACCAGCGGGATGGCCAGTATCCCGGCACCAACACCGGCAAAGCTGACAGCAGCAATATTGATAAAGTCGCGGCGACGAACGCCACTGCCTTCGTCGGTATGAGTGGCGTCGGGGTTTACCCCTGCCAGCGCCTGTTCGGCCATTCGTTCTCAACCCTTATCAAGAAGCACACGTCTAAGGCGGTGCTAAGTCCGTTGATGCGGACTTCGGTTGCAAATACTCTCTCTTTGGCGGCTTGCAAGCAGGAATTGACACTTGTGACAGCATCATTGCCCCATTATCGCGCAACTCAATGCGGATCGCACTTTATCAGCCTGAAATTGCAGGGAACGTCGGCGCGGTTCTTCGCCTTGCCGCTTGTATGGCCGTCGGTATTGACGTGATTGAGCCGACTGGATTCGTTTTTTCCGACGCGCGAATGAAACGCGCGGGCATGGACTATATCGATCAGGCCGAAATGGTGCGACATTCGGATTGGGCGGCATTCCATACGCAGATTGGCGGGCGACTCATCCTATTGACAACCAAGGGGATCGATTCGCTCTATGACTTTGCCTTTCGACCCGACGACATTTTAATGTTCGGACAAGAAAGCGCCGGTGTGCCGACTGCTATCGCAACGCAATGTGCCGCGCGGCTGCGTATTCCGATTGCCGCGTCGGCACGGTCGTTGAACCTGTCGGTTTCCGCCGGTATCGCAATTACAGAAGCGCTGCGCCAAACAGGGGAATTGCCGCAATGATTGCAATGGACGACCAACAAGCAACCGCACGCGCCTGGTTCGAAGCGCTGCGCGACCGCATTTGTGCGGCCTTTGTCAGCATTGAGCGTGATGCGGGCAGCGATGCCGACTTCGATTATATCACATGGCACCGTGACGACGACGAAAGCGGTGACAGTGGCGGCGGCGTGCGTGGCGTCATGAAAGGCAAAATCTTCGAAAAAGTCGGCGTCAACGTCTCGACGGTCGGCGGCGTTTTCGCGCCAGAATTTGCCAAATCAATGCATGGTGCTGGCGATGACCCCAGCTTTTTCGCCACCGGCATCAGCCTCGTCGCGCACATGGCCAACCCGCACGTGCCTGCGGTGCACATGAACACACGCTTCCTGTGTACAACGAAGCGCTGGTTCGGTGGTGGTGCCGATCTCAATCCGCCGCTCCCCATTGATGAAGATACGGCTGATTTTCACGCCACGATGGAGCACGCCTGCACTGGCCAGCCCTCGGGCGATTATCCGCGTTTTAAGGCGTGGGCCGATGACTATTTCTATATCCCCCATCGCAAGGTCCACCGTGGTGTCGGCGGAATTTTCTACGACCACATGGAAAATAGGTATGAAGACGATCTCGCGTTGACCAGGGCCGTTGGCGAAGCATTTCTTGATGTCTTCCCCCGCATTGTCAGGCGTAGAATGGAGGCACCGTTTACCGATGCCGACCGTGCCGTCATGCTGGCATGGCGTGGACGCTATGCCGAGTTCAATCTTGTCCATGATCGCGGCACATTGTTTGGGCTAAAGACCGGCGGCAATATTGACGCGATCCTTATGAGCCTTCCGCCAATGGCGTCCTGGGACTGACAATCAGCGTGCGCTGACAAGACGATACAGGTTTGCAAGAAAAACGGTGGCGATCAGTGACATCGCCGTGCTGACAAGTCCCGAAACCAGCGCGGTCAAAACTGCTCCGGCGAAGGGTGATTCGAGGGCGTTACCAAGCAACGCAAACATGCTGCCTGCGACGAAACGCACGGCGGATCCCAGCACAAGCAAAACGACTGCATAAAGCAAAACGACCAGAAACAGCCGCGCCGTGATGCCCTTCGTCAGCGCAAACCCGCCTTTAAGCGCATTGACCACGCCGGGATTGCGATCGACGATCAGCGCATTCATGAGCGCAAGACGCACGCCGAGCCAGATCAGTCCGCCGAGCACAACCAGCATCATCAGCGAGATCCATCCCGGCAAATTCTGGAGCGTTTCGGGTTTTGCCGGATCGGCACCGCTCGCCACTGCCGCAACAGCAATCGGCAGTAACGCGATCGAAACAGCCAACCCCAACAGCAACGCAATCAACATGACTTTGCCGAGCCGCGAAAGTCCGTGCGCCAGCGCTTCGCCAACGCTCTGCCCGGGCTTCAGCACCAGCGAGACAATCGATAGCTGCCCAACAATCGACCATAATGCTGCAGCTATGATGGCTATTGTTATTAAAGCATTGGGCTCGGTTGGCTTTGTCGCTGCCGTGGCCAGCGCCGCGACAACATCCGCAACATAGACAGTCGCCAGTGCGAGTGGGATCAGCAATGCTGATTCGCGGCGGATGAAAGCAATGCTATCATCCCAAACTTGGTTCATCGAGATCATCTGGCTTCCCCTAGCCGCGCCGCGACGCCGGTGGCAAGGAGCACGACATGTCGACAATGATCATGCCTTCTCCAGAGATCGAGTGGATCATCAGCGATAAGCTAGTTGATTATCCCGATGCGCTTGCCTGGATGGAAACGCGCGCGACAGCTGTTGCGATGGGTGAGGCAAAGGAATGCGTCTGGCTGCTCGAACATCCGCCGCTTTATACGGCGGGTACAAGTGCCGATCCGGCCGAGCTGACTGATACCCGCTTTCCGGTGTTCAACGCGGGACGTGGCGGGCGTTATACCTATCACGGCCCCGGACAGCGGATTACCTATCTCATCCTCGATTTGAACAAACGTGGGCGCGACGTGCGTTGCTTCGTCCACGCTGTCGAAGGTTGGATGATAGCAGCATTGGCGCGGCTTGGCGGTGAGGCACGGCGCGAAACAGGACGGATCGGTATATGGACCGACGACCCCGAAATCGGCGAGGCCAAAATCGGAGCCATAGGAATTCGCGTGCGTCGATGGGTTTCACTGCATGGCTTTTCAATCAATGTTGCCCCTGATTTGACGCATTTTGGCGGCATTGTTCCTTGCGGCATATCCGAATTTGGCGTCACAAGTCTTTCCAAACTAGGGATAAATGTGGGCATGGCAGCCGTCGATGCCGCATTGATGGCGGAATTCGCCGCATTTTTGTCGGAACTAAAACGTTCACAATCTGCTTGAGCAAGCGCAATAGAAAAGCTACTACCCACCGTGATTTGGGTATTAACGGCTTTACGACCGATCCGATCAATCTTTTTTTAGGGAGCTTTATAAATGCGCAAGATCGTAACTCTTTCGATGGTCGCTGCGGCCGCACTTACCGTTGCAGCCTGTGGCAAGACCGAAGCCACAAACACGACCGACGCGAACGCGATGGTCACGGAAATGAACGCTGGCGAAGCCATGGAAGGCACGACCAACGACATGATGACCAACACCGACGGTGCAATGGGCGCGACAGACAACATGATGGCAACAAACACCGTTGAAGCTGCCAACACGATGGCCGTGAACGTGACCGAAACTGTCGGTAACGCGACCAACGCCATGTAATTTCGCTTTTGCGAAATGAAAATTAAAGGGCTGTTCGGGAAACCGGATGGCCCTTTTTTCATATCAGCTTGCCGCAGTCACGACTCGCTCTGTCGCTAGGGGTTTTCGTGTCTATCCAAACTGCTTATGCGCATGATCAAATATGCATTTTGAGGATTACCGGCAATGGCCTTTCGTTTCGCTCTAACCGGGCTTTGCCTGTCCCTCTTTGCTCAGCCCGCGACGGCCCAGATTTTCTGGCAAGCGCCCGATTTTCGTGGTGCACCAATTGTGCCAGGCGAAACCGGCATTGGCGTCGCACTTCCCGGTGCCACACCCGATGAATTTCGCGCCAGCTTGGCATGGCAGCTCCGCGCGGGGCTCAATCTCATGGCTTTGCAATGCCAGTTTGACCGAACGTTGCTGACTGAAAACACATATAATCACACGCTGACCAATCATAAGGCTGAGCTTGAGGAGAGCTTCAACAAAATCACAGCCTATTTCAAGCGCGTGAACAAAACACCGAAAGCTGCACAAAGCGCGCTCGATAAATATGGCACGAAGACTTATCTGGGTTTTTCGACCGTGCGAGGCCAGCTTGGTTTTTGCCAAACCGGTTCAAAAATAGCCAAGGCTGCGATTTTCGCGCCGCGCGGGAGCTTCACGATATTGGCAATCGAGCGGCTTCGCGAACTCCGCAGCAGTTTGCTACCTGCCGGCGAGCAGCAATTCCGCTTCCCCATACCGCGCATCAATGTGGGCATGCCATCGTTCGAGAATCGTTGTTGGGACAACAAAGGCAAATATAAGCGCGAATGCGGCATGCAGCTCTAGCGTCTAACGCAGTCCAAGCATTTTGTGCGCCTGCGTCGTCAATCGCCAGCGTGGGTGATCCATAACGAAAGTAATGGCCGAATCTCGCGCTGTATTAGCCTCGGCGCAATCCATCGGTTGGATCAGAAAATGGTCAAACGCCCAGCTTTCCATTGCAACTGGATCACTGCCCGTTTGCGGCCAGACGAGCTTTAGCTCGTTGCCTGTTGTCTGAACGACTATGCTCCCTGCTTTGGGGCTAATGCACAGCCAGTCAATACCGGGCAACGCGGCAATGGTGCCATTGCTCTCGACACCAATCTCGAAAGCCTGTGCGTGAAGGGCTTCAATTAGTGCAGTATCAATCTGCAACATCGGTTCTCCGCCTGTCAGGACAACGTAACGCAGGTCATGACCCTGCCCCCAAAGACCGGCAACCGCGTCACTTAGGGCTTTGGCATCCGTAAATTTCCCACCGCCATCACCATCAATTCCGACAAAATCAGTATCGCAGAATTTACAGACCGCCGTCGCGCGATCAGCTTCACGCCCGCTCCACAAATTGCAGCCGGCAAAACGAACGAAAACTGCGCGCCGCCCCGCCTGCACACCTTCGCCTTGCAGCGTCAGAAACATTTCCTTAACCGCATAACTCATGACAGCAACGTGTCGATCAGTCCCGCCTCGGCAAAGCCCTTGGCACGCAATTCGCATGAGTCGCATCGCCCACATGGACGGCCATCGGGACCGGGATCATAGCATGACCAGCTTTGGCTCACGTCGAGGCTAAGCCGCGCTGCTTCTTGCGCTATATCCGCCTTCGTCATCGCAACCAGCGGCGCATGCACCCGAATGCCTTCGCCCTCGACGCCTGCCTTCGTTGCTTGCCGAGCCATCGCTTCGAACGACTTAACAAACGCCGGACGACAATCAGGGTACCCAGAATAATCCAGCGCGTTGATTCCAATAACAAGGTCGCGCGCACCAACAGCTTCAGCCCAACCCAGCGCAACCGACAGAAAAATTGTATTGCGTGCGGGGACATAGGTTGCGGGAATACCCGGCGCGACGCCCGTTTTGGGCACGTCAATCGCGCTGTCCGTCAACGCCGACCCACCGAATTGCGACAAATCAAGTGGCAGGATAATGTGCCGTTCAACACCCAGCATCGCCGCGACACGCATGGCGGCTTGCAATTCAACGCGGTGACGCTGGTTATAATCAATCGTCAGCGCGAACAGCCGATACCCCGCCGCACGAGCCAGACCGCCGGCAACCATCGAATCGAGACCGCCCGAAAGCAAAAGAACAGCAGCGGCATTTGGAACGGCAGGCGCAAACAACATGGCGGTCTCCTAGACAGTTCAACGTCGCGAAGCCACCCAAACTAACGCTGTGCTGTAGTACCCGTTAGCGCACATTCGCCGACACGACGCCCTTCATAAGCCCAGTCAAACGGCGCTTTATCAGCGATACCCTGCGATTCGATCTGTATCACGCGCGGCGTTTCGACCCGAACCGAGGTGCGACCGTTGCCAACGCCAGCGCAGGAATAATTCACGACCGCCAGTGTCGCATTGTTGGTGATAACAAACTTATTGCAGGGCAAATTGCTGTGGCGCAGTTGAAGCAGCACGCGCGGATCGCCAAGACACAATGTCTTCACAGGCGCAGTGCCATCAAGCGACCGAAGCTGCCATTGGCCGGGCTGTAATGTCGCCAATGCCGTCGGCACGGGCTGTTCGACTGTCCCTGCGTTTGCGCTTGCCGTCGCCAAAAGTGACGCCCCCAAGGCGTAAAACAATGTAAAACGAGTCATTGGCTTGCATCTCAATTCATGAAAAGCCGGTTTTCCGGCAATGCTGATGGAGCGACCCAATCGCGACGTTGATACGAATTAAATCCTAATTATAACGTAATGTTGGATCGGACGAGGGTTTCGTCAAGCCCCTGTGCCGAAACGGGAAATGTCCGCGAGCAAAACGCGCAATCGACCCCGATAATGCCGTTGGCATCCGCCATCGTTGCGCGTTCCTTATCGGGGAAACGCAACAGGACATCACGGATATGCGCGACGTCGCACCGGCAGCCTTTGGTCAATGAGGCACCACCGAGAACACGGATTTCTTCTTCCTCGTTAAACAAGCGCCAGACGAGTGTTTCGAGTGGAATGTTGGTATCGGTGAGTTCTTCTGTTTTTATCGTGTCACCCAGAATCGCGACATGTTCCCACTCAGGATGGTCAAGCCGCGTGTGCAACCGCTCGCGTCCGTCCTCACCTTCGGGAAGATGCTGCAGCAACAATCCGCCGGCGATGCGATTATTCGACACACCAATACGGATCAGACTCGGGATTTGCTCGGACTGCGCAAAATAGCTTTCGGCGGCTTCGGCAATCGAATTGCCGTCAAGCGGCACAATTCCCTGGTAACGCTCAGCTGTCGCAGACTGGTCGAAAGTGATCGCAAGATAGGCCTTGCCGAACAATGCAAATAATGTCGGATGTGTCGGCATTTCCGCCAGTCTTTCGGCATCATAGTTGACATAGCCGCGCAGCTCACCGCCACGATAGTCACAGACAAGCAGGTCAATCACCCCGCTCTCGGTTTGTGCCTGCAGCGTCATCTGGCCGTTGCTGTCTTTCAGGAGTGCACCAAACAACGCCGTCAGCACCAGCGCTTCGGCCAGCAGGCGCTCAATCACTGGCGGATAAGCATGCGCACCGATAATCGCATCGAGCACAGGACCAAGCCGAACAATTCGTCCGCGGGCATGCCGCGACGGAATTGTGAAACCCAGACTTCGATCAATATCAGTCATCCGAGCTTACCAAAGGCCCACAGCAGGATTGACTTTTGGGCATGGAGCCGGTTTTCGGCTTCGTCCCAAATGGCCGATTGCGGACCATCAATGATGTCAGCTGTCACTTCCTCGCCTCGGTGTGCAGGCAGGCAATGAAGGAAGGTCGCGTCGGGTTTTGCGCCGCCCATCAGCGTGCCACTGACTTGATAAGGTGCCATTGCTTCGAGCTTCGAAT
>JAYTWA010000022.1:0-5819 GCA_043743675.1 Sphingomonadales bacterium | reverse complement strand
ACAAGGCGCAGCTGGTCATTGAGGTTTGCGGTGAAACGACCGAAAACCGCATAGGATTTCGTGCCTGTGGTAAAATCGATGAAGGCGCTGACCTGCTGCTGGCTGAATGTGTAATCACCCTTGATTGTTTCATCAAAGAAATAACCGCCGACCAGCCATTCGATTGGCCCAACCGGCTTGCCCTGAAACCGCGCTTCGACGCTGAATTGTTCGTCACGCTCTTCGATCAGACCGTCAAAGCTTGGGCCATTGAACAGCGAATTGAGCTTGGCAGATCGATAGGCAGGGATAACCGTCAGCGTGCCGGCGCCCGTCTTCAGAATGATTTCGGCATTGGCGCCGTAGTACGTGTTATCCTGAAATGGCTGGTTCAACGGACGCGGGCGTACAAACGCGCTCGGCACGGTTCGTGCGGCATAGAAAGCACGCCCTTCAGGTGACAGAAAGCCACCGCGCGGATCAAGATTTGCTGCCGTAAAAAATGGGGTAATCCCTGGCGCGTTGGTATAAAAACCGTCATATTGAGCGCCAGCACCGACGCCGCCCTGATGTGAATAATCAACAGCCACACGCACGGAGAAATTGTCGGTGAGTTCGCCGAGCATCTGGACGCGCAGCCCTTCGCCCTTTTCATCATTGCTGCCATCGCGGTTGCTACCATCGCGACTGACGAACTTGCCGGAAATTCGGATTGCACCATTGTCACCCATCGGCGCGTTGATTGCGCCTTCAGCATCAAAAGCGTTGTAATTACCGTATCCAGCTGCACCATAACCCGAAAACTCACCGAGCTGTGGCTTGACCGGAATAACATTGACTGCGCCGCCCGTCGCATTGCGCCCGTAAAGCGTGCCCTGCGGCCCTTTCAGGACTTCAATACGCTCAAGATCGTAAAATGTGCCTGTGGTTGAGGTCGGGCGACCGAGATAAACGCCGTCAACATTGAACGCAACTGCCGGATCGGTAAAACCATTGTTGGTGTAGTTGCCAACGCCGCGCACAAAGAAACTCGCATTGGGACCGCCTGCCTGCACTACAACCAGCGACGGTGCCGCAGCGTTCAGTGTTGCCGCTGTCACTACACCCGCATTTGCCAAATCACTTGCTGTCAGAACGTCCACCGCAATAGCTGCTTTCTGCAAACTTTCCGATTTGCGCTGAGCGGTCACAACAATGTCATTCAGTCCCACTGTATCCGCTTCGGCAGCTGGGGTTGACGCTGCAGTTTGCGCGTTTGCTGCGTGGCAATGCGCTGCAATTGCGATCAGCGCTGTCGTCACATTCAAAATCTTCTTCATTTTACATCTCCCAAATGCCTGTTGATGCAGGCTGTTTCTATGATTTTACCAAGGCCGTATGATCGTCTCCGGCGTGCAGCCCTCCGCTGTCCAAATTCCCGGCAACAGCCGCGAAAGAAATGTGAATTCGTCATACGCATGCTGAAGCGTGTTCGGCCCAAGCGCGTCGGGGAAAATCTCTTCGACTTTCGCCGGGGGCATGCCCGCCAGATCGGCGAGATCCTGCGCCATGAAAAAATGCGTCCGAAGCACCATGCCCCACGGCGTATCGCGCCCGACATGGAAAAGCCGAGTACCCATGATTTTGCCGTCGGGCGTCCTGTGAGGTTCATAACCATTGCCTCCGCGGACACAGAGCAAGGCCGAAACATCGCCCGCCGCACGTGCCGCAGCAATGGTTTCGCCTTCAAAAAAATCACTGGGTTCGCAAAACTGGATCGACAACGTTTGCGCAGGCAATTTGGTGAAGCGCTCTTCAACCTGATGAATTGAGCCGGGAATGATGCCGGGCGTGCCTTCGATCCAGGCGGACGCAACATGATCGAGCGGATGCCACCAGCGATACTCGCGCGCTTCGGGGCGCGACGCGAACCACCATTCAAACATTTCGCCTGTGCACCCGTGCATATCCGTACGAATAGCAATGTGCAGCACGCCATTTTCATGCCGCTCCCATCCCATTTCGAGCGGCATCGGCGACGGATCGAACAGCCGTGCCCGGTCTGAATAGTGCATCACGACTGCGCCTCTGCAGGGATCCAGATGCCGTGAAACCCTTCATGCACGCGGCATGGAAACCGGATTGTTGCGACAGGCCCCGCGCTGAGGTTGCACGCGTCAAGGATAACGCAATCCGTCCGGTTTTCGGCGCGCCTCCCGACCATGGCGATCAGCCAGCCGTTGCCTTCTTCGGGGCCGCGCGGAATGAACACCGGCTCCTCGGGCGAGCTATCAGGGCCCGCATAGAAATAATCGAGTGCGCTGGTCTTCGCATCGAAATGACCAATGCACGTGAACGGCGGTCCTTTGGGGCCAAAGGGAAGCATCGGGCCGAGGTCGGTATTGCTTGTCCCAAACCAGAAATGCCGCGTCGGCTTTGTTGCATAGCGCAAATCGATCATCGGCATTTCACCGATATGATCAAACATCTTGGTCTGGATGAAGCCATCGTCATCCGACGACAAATCCAGCGTCCAGCGATAGGCAAAGGGCGGCTGTTCGCGCGCGCCAGGATTGTTAATATCCGGGAATTGCGAGAGCCACCCGGTTTGCGTGACGAAATGTTCGAGGTGGAGCAGATCGCCCGCCTCCCACGCGTTGAACGTATGCGTTTCCATCACTGGCTTTGGCGCGGTGAACCAGCGCACCGCAGCGCCAGGTGCACGCGAAACGACGCCGACTTGCGTGGGCAACCGATCATCCCAGTGGAAAAAAGGTTCGCCTGCTTTCACCCGGTCCCAGTCACAGACCATTGGGCAGATCGTGAAAATGATATAGTTTTCCGACAGCAGGCAATCATGCACCATCGAGGGGTAAAGTGCCTCAATGCTTTCAGTCCGGGTCAGCGTTCCCGTCTGATCAATGAAGTAGATCTCGATGACGTTATCGGCGACTGTCTTGGTGAAATAACCATAGGCAATCATTTCCCCCGTCGCCGGATCAATTTTCGGATGTGCGGTAAAAGCGTCGCTTTTTAAGGCGCCATCGAAGTCATAAATGCCGATTGTCGCCAGTGTTTCAGGGTCAATCTCAAATGGCTTCGATGCTTCTTTAAGCGCGAGCAGCTTTCCGCCATGCCAGACGAGAGATGTATTGGCTGTGGTGCGTTCCTCACCCACGACGCTCGGATCATCCGTGAACATATTTCGGTAAGAACCGAACAGGGCACGATGCGCGGCGCGTTCGAGTTTCAACTTGTCCGTTTCGACATAGCGCGTCGTCAGGCTGGCGTGGCCATCCTTGATCATGACCTTGTGCAGCATGCCGTCACCATTGAGAAAAATGTCATTGGCAAACATCGGCGGATACGCATGATCGGCACTGTTGCGGATAAACGCCCCGTTAAGTTCTGGCGGTATCGTCCCAACCACTTCCAAGTCAGGGATATGCGTCTCGATCCGCACGGGCGCTGCATAGCCGAGGAAAACGGGCGTATCGGGAAAAGTCGTTAGCACGCTTAGCGATCCAGTTCGGTAATGATTTCGGGGAAGGCGTGAAGCCGCTCAGTCACGCCCTCACCAATCAGAAAATTGTCGCAGGCCCAGTGAAGGCCATGCCCATTGGTAAATGTCGGGTGGCAAGAAACGACCATGCCGGCCGCCAGCGGCAGTGGTTCGTCAAATCGGACCAAGGGCCGCTCGACCAGATCATAGCCCATCGAATGGCAATGCAGCCGATCCTCTTCGGGATAGCCATGACTGCGCATGAAATCATTATAGGCAGCCCATATCGCGGGGCACGACGCACCGGGGCGCAGCAAGTTCAGCATGAACCCACGCGCCTTCAGCACAAATTCAAATTCGCGGTGCATCGCATCGGTTGCTTTGCCAAGAACGGCGGTTCGACCAATCTCGCAATAATAACCGCCTTCCCCGCTGTTTTCGATCAAGATGGCCAACTGATCACCGGGTTCGATGACGCGGTTTTGAAAATGGCGGTTGGCAAAGAAATCCGACGACCCCAGTGGTGCCGAAGCGCACATATATAACCCCTGTTCGCTGCCATTTTGCAGACTGACATATTCAGCAGCCGCTGTGACATCGCGGTCGCGTTTGCCGGGAGCAAATGTCTCGAATGCGACGTCCATCGCTCGATCCTGAAGCGCGGCCACACGCCGGATCAGGGCGATTTCCTCGGGCGATTTTATCGCTTTGATCCGGTCAACAAGCGTTGAGGCATCAACAAAGCGCGCGTCTGGCATTGCTTTGCGCAAATGATCGATCAGAAAATGCGACAGGGTAGAAAGCCCGATCAGGCCGATCGTTCCTTTGGCGTAAGGGGCCAAAGCAGTGGCGACCAATTCGGCATCATAGGCATGGCAATATGTGGCAGACGAATAAATCGCTGCGGTCATGACGCGACCGATGCCCCGTCTGATCCCGTCGCCTTCGACTGGAATTTGCCGGTCATGCCCGAACGCACCCTGGCTGATCATCGTCATCGCGTCTTCGCGCGGGAAGGTAACGATTTCGGCGTAGCCCTGTGTTGCCGGAATATCTGTGAACCACTTGACGTAGCCGCCCATGAAATCATTGTTCGCCTGCATCAACAGGACATCGACACTTTCGTCCGCCATTGCCGCCCGCGTTGCCGTCCAACGCCGTTCAAGCTCCGCTGTTGAAATTGGCGAATTTACGCGAAGGTTAAGTGTCATTAGATCAAACTCGATTTGCTAGAGCGGCGACGCCGCCTGAAATGTACCGTGCGAGATTGGCAGAAATCGCGGCATAGGCTTGTTCAGGGTAGCCCGCGTGAAACCCGGCATTGTGCGGAGTGATCATCACTTTTGGATGCCGCCAAAGCGGGTGCGTGCCGGGCAACGGCTCAGTTTCAAACACGTCAAGTGCTGCGCCAGCGAGTTCGCAGGCATCAAGTGCCGCCAACAACGCTGCCTCATCAACCACGCCGCCACGGGCGAGGTTGATGAGGCAGGCGCTGGGCTTCATCTCCGCAAACGCTTTCCTTCCCAGGAAATGGTGCGTTTCCGGGGCGTAGGGCGTCAGAACAATCAAATAATCTGCATCAGCAACCGCAGCCGCAAAATCATCGCGGGCGAAGACGCGCTCAAACCCCGGCACGTCGCGTTCGGTGCTGGAAACACCAACAACGCGCATGCCAAAAGCGGCACAGCGGGGCGCCAATTCAGCCGCAATCGCGCCAAGCCCGAAAATGACGACGGTCTTGTCCGCAAGCAATGTAGGCGTCGTGCGCTCCCAATGACGCTGATCCTGATTGCGGACTGTTTGTGGCATGCCGCGTGCGAACGACAGCATCGCAGCAAACGCAGCTTCGGACAGTTGCGGACCATGAACACCGTGAACATTTGTCACGGCGACATCGTTGCGAAGCGCAGGATGTCCCTTGATATTATCGGTGCCGGTGCCGAACGATTGGATCCATTTGAGATTAGTTGCAGCGCGATAGACTGTCGCAGCATCATTATCCAAATGTCCGCCAATACTGATTAAAATGTCAGTATCAGCAAGCGCCTGTCTGGCTTCCGCAAGCGAACTCGCCACCGTCACGGACACACCTTCATGATCTGTTGCTAGTCGATCAAATGCCATCGCAGTCCGTTCGGGTTCGCGCAGATAGGCAAGCACATTGGGCATTAATCTGCAGCACCCGTGTCAGCGACCAACCCGGCCGCGCGAATGCCCGCCACGGCGCATAATTCGTCATTGTCTGCGGTATCGCCGCTGATACCAGCAGCGCCGAGCAACGCACCTGAAGTGTCGCGGATCAGCACGCCGCCCGGGACCGGGACAAGCCCACCGCCAGTAATGACACCGACAGCTGCGT
>JAYTWA010000021.1:0-6220 GCA_043743675.1 Sphingomonadales bacterium | reverse complement strand
GCGATGTGTTTGCGGGCTATGTGGCGGCGAAAATGGGATTGCCGGTCGCCAAGCTGATCGTTGCGACCAATGTGAATGATATTCTCCATAGGGCGTTGTCGTCGGGCGATTATTCGTGTGGGACCGTCACACCGACTGCGACGCCGAGCATGGATATTCAGGTGTCGTCGAATTTTGAGCGGTTGCTGTTCGACCTTGGCGGACGCGAGGGCGCGGCCACGGCGGCTCAGATGGCAGGATTTGAAGCGACCAAGGCAATGACGCTGACCAATGCGCAAGCGTCAGGCGCGGCGGCGCTGTTCACAAGTGCGCGCGTTGATGGCGACGGCATGAGCATGGCGATGCGATGGGCGCATGAGCGAGCGGGCCAAGTGCTTGACCCGCATACGGCCATCGGGTTGGCAGCAGCGCGCGTAGCTGATCTGCCCACCGATGTGATGGTTGTGACTTTGGCCACCGCGCACCCGGCAAAGTTTCGTGATGCGGTTGAGCGGGCAACGGGCGTTCGCCCCGCGCTGCCCTCGCGCCTTGGCAATTTGTTTGACCGTGAAGAGCGCTATGACGCGCTGCCGGGGACGCTCGACGCCATCAAGGAATATGTTTTCGAGCGGTCGGCATGAACCTTGTCACCCTCATCGGTGAACCATGGGCAGAATACGGCCTGATTGATTCAGGTCTTGGCCGCAAATTCGAACGTTACGGCCCCTATCGATTTATCCGACCCGAACCACAGGCGATGTGGGCGCCTGCGCTGTCCGAATGGGATGCTGACGGCGAGTTCGTGCCAGGCTCCGACGAAGATGGCGGCGGGCGGTGGGACTATGTGCGTGAGGTGCCCAAAGCGGGGTGGCCGCTGTTGTGGGAGGGGCTGAACTTCACCGCACAGACGACGCCGTTTCGGCATCTGGCGTTCTTCCCGGACATGATGCCCGTGTGGGATTGGGCGAAATCAAAATTGCCTACGCATTCAGAATGCTTGAATCTGTTCGGCTATACAGGGGTCGGTACGCTGGCGCTGGCCAGTGCTGGCGCATCAGTCGTCCATGTCGATGCGTCCAAAAAATCGGTTGAGGCCGCGAAAGTGAACGCCACACTGTCGGGCATGGGCAACAAGCCCATCCGCTGGCTGATTGATGATGCCGCCAAATTCACCGCACGCGAGGTGCGGCGCGGGCGGCGTTATGACGGGATCATCCTTGACCCACCCAAATATGGTCGCGGGCCGGAAGGCGAAGTGTGGCGGCTTGAGACGGACCTTGCGCCACTGATCGCAAACACCCGCGCGCTCGTGGATGCGGACAGCAAGTTCGTGTTCCTGACCGTTTATGCGATCCGCATGTCGGCGCTGGCGATCGGGGAATTGATGCGTCAGACGTTCGGCGATTTACCGGGGCAGGTCGAATGCGGTGAACTTGCGGTGCGCGAGGAAGCACGAGGACTGGCCCTGCCAACGGCGATCTGGGCGCGGTGGTCGCACTAATCGCGTAAACCCCGGAGCGCCGCACCCGTCGCATAGGGGGCGATAGCGCAAAGCAATAGTGATGCCGCAGCCAAAAGTTTAAGCCCGCCGACGCCCGACGGACCAAGGCTGCCTGCCCCGAAAATCAGGATCGGGATGGCCAAGGGAAGCATCAGCAAGCCGGTCAGCGCCGAGGCACCGCGCAGGCCGCTCGTAAGGCTTGCGTTCATCACACCTAAAGATGCAAGCCCAGGCGTGCCGAGCAGAAGGCCTATTTCAACTGTGAGCAAAGTCTGGCCATCGAGGCGAAGCAGCGCGGCGGCGGGGACTGTGGCAAGCATCAGCGCGGGGCCGAAGCCAAGCCAGTGGGCAATAATCTTTGCAATTGCGATACTCTCATCAGCGATACCGCGCACGGCGAACTGATCGAGGACGCCGCTTTCCATATCGGGCGCGATCAGACGATCAACCGGAAGGAGTGCGGCAAGGAGCGCCGCAACCCACAACACACCACCGCCGGTCTTTGCAAGCAAGGGGCCATCGGGACCGACGGCGAAAGGATAAAGCGTCGCGACGAGCAAAAAGAACGCAACCGGCATGGCGATGCCGCCGCTTCGGAAAGCGCGCGCCAGATCACGCCAGATGAGTGTGGCAATCATCCTAGCACCAGGCTTTCTGCGCTATCGACGGCAATGGGCTGGTGCGATGCGATGACGACAACCCCGCCCTGCATGCGGTGAACCGCGATCAGCCCTTCGAGCATGGCAATCGATTCGATGTCGAGGCCATTGGCGGGTTCATCGAGCAACCAGATTTCGGCCCGCGCCGCTAACGTCCGGGCCAGCGTGGCGCGGCGGCGCTGACCGGTTGACAGCATCCGCACGGGCACACGCGCGAGATGATCGAGGCCAACCGAACCAAGCGCGGACAAGGCGTTTGACCCATCAATCCGCGCCCAGAAAGCAAGCGCGTCATAAAGCGGCAGCATGGGATCAAGCGCAGTATGTTCATCCGCCAGCGCGATCTGGCCACCGCGCGTCACGTGCCCCTGTTCGGCGTGCAATAACCCGGCGGCAAGGCGCAGGAGGCTCGATTTGCCCACGCCATTGGGGCCCGTCACCACGAGCGCATCGCCTGCATTCAGCGCAAAAGACACATCGCCAAACAAAAACCGCCGCCCGCGCACGCAGGTAACATTTTCGAACGCCAGCAATTGACCGCTCCCCGTCATCGCTGCGACATAGACGGGACAAGGCGGAGTGGCAAAAAAATGATCGAGCAACTGGACGAAGACGAACGCGCAGCCGCTTTGGATGCGCTTGGCGAATGGGATTATGACGAGGCGCGCGACGCGATTACCCGCAGTTTCAAGTTCGCTGATTTCATCGAGGCCTTCGGCTTTATGACGCGCGTCGCGATTTTGGCGGAGAAGGCCGATCATCACCCGGAATGGTTCAACGTCTATAACCGGGTCGATGTCCTGCTGACAACGCACGACGCGGGGGGATTGTCGATGAGGGATGTGGCGCTGGCAAAAGGTATTGATGCTCAGGTGGATTAGAGGATTTCGATAACTTCAATCGCGTCTTCAACCCCATTGAAATCAGCACAATCACCCGCTGCAAGCCCCATTAGCGCACGCGAGAGGGGAGCGGTAAACGTGATGTAATCTTGCGCGGGGTCGGCCTCATCGCTGCCGACGATAGTGATGGTGCGTGTCGTACCGTTCAGCGCGAACGTCACGTGCGCGCCGAAGGCGACGGTTTCGCCTGACGGGATCGGCGCAAGCGTTGCCGTGGATTCGCGGGCGCTCCAGTACCGCAGGTCGCGCTTGATAGCCGTGCGCGCGGGGTCGTCGGTTGTTGCCGCCAGCGCCGCGTCTAGTTCGGCGACCTTGGCACTGATCATCGCCAGCCCGCGCGCGGTGACCAGATTGGCTCCTGGCGGTAAAGGCAACTCGAATTTGGGTTCAAGATGTTCTTCATCACTATCACGGCGAAAGGCGACGCTCATGGCATCAATCCCGCCGGGCGAGTGTTTTGGGCAGTAGCCACGGCGCCCATGTGGTAGCCCATTTCAGGCGGCGCGCTGTCTTTCCGACAACAATGTGCACACGCTCGCCATGCGCGGCGTCCCAGACGGCTTGCGCGACCTGTTCGACGGGCGTGAACTCCAGTCCCGCATTGCGCACCGTATCGCGGATGGCTTCATTGGACCCTGCGCTGACGGCATTGAGTAACGGTGTGTCGATAAAACTCGGCATGATCGTGCGCGCTTTCACGCCATCCGCCGCCCACTCGCGGTCAAGCGACTCCGTCATCGCGCGCACCCCGAATTTTGTCGCAGAATAGACCGACATGCCTGCACTGGCATAAAGTCCCGCCGCCGAGGATGTGCTGACAAGCGCTGAACCGCGCGTTTTTTTCAAATAGGGAAAACCCGCCTGCGCACCCCAGAAGACACCTTTCAGATTGATGTCGAGGACACGCTCGATCTCGGCTTCGGTCATGACCGCCAACGGGCCGCCTGAGCCGATCCCGGCATTGTTGAACAGGACGTCAAGCCGACCATCACTGCGCGTCATGAAGTCCGTCAGCGCGGTATCCCACGCCTTGCGGTCACGGACATCCATCACGTGTTGCGATGATGCCCCATCGGGCAGCAGCGCGACCGTTTCGGTGAGGCCAGTCACATTCACATCCGCCAGCCCGACGAACCAGCCTTTGTTCGCAAAATGCTGCGCGGTCGCCCGACCAATACCTGATCCGCCACCCGTGATGAAGATTGCTTTGCGCATGCCGCCACTTTCCATTGTCATTGGCACCCGTCACAACGGCAAACGTGAACGAAGGCAAGACAAATCACGGACCACGCGTCCAAATTTCTGGCGTGACCAAGCGTTATGCGAGCGGCGGTGGGGTCACGGACATAACGTTCGACATTTCGGGCGGGACGTTTGTGGTGTTGGTCGGGGCATCGGGTTCGGGCAAATCGACGTTGGTGAAAACGATCAATCGGCTGGTAACACCCGACGCAGGTGACGTGTCTATTGGTCACCGCAAGGTCGGCGATGGCGAACCGCATATCCTGCGCCGTGATATTGGCTATGTAATTCAGGGAATTGGCTTGTTCCCGCATTTGAGTGTGGCAGCGAATATCGCAATGCCCATGCGGATCGCAGGCGAGGATGCAGC
Source organism: Sphingomonadales bacterium (assembly GCA_043743675.1). GTDB lineage: Bacteria > Pseudomonadota > Alphaproteobacteria > Sphingomonadales > Sphingomonadaceae > Sphingomonas_O. The sequence goes on along the minus strand of JAYTWA010000021.1, from coordinate 1,567 downwards.
CAAGCGCGTCGAAGAGCTGCTCGATCTGGTCGATTTGCCCCGCGAATTTGCGCTCCGTTTGCCCGAAACACTGTCGGGCGGGCAGCGGCAGCGGGTGGGATTTGCCCGCGCGCTGGCCCGGGCACCGGGGCTGATGCTGATGGATGAACCATTTGGCGCGCTTGATCCCGTTACGCGTGATGTGTTGGGGCGGAGCTATCGCGCGCTGCACGACCGGCTGGGCCTGACCAGCATCATGGTGACGCATGATATGGCAGAGGCTTTGTTGCTTGCCGACCGGGTCGTTGTACTGTCCGAGGGGCGGGTTGTGGCGGATGAGACGCCGGTATCGTTGCTCGGCGGTGCGGGTGGTGACGTGGCGCAGGCGCTCGTCGCGATTCCACGTGAACAGGCGAAACGGCTGGGAGCTTTGGTCAAATGACATGGGCTGATGCCTTTGACCGGGTGCCGGTGCTGCTCGCGTCGCATATTATATTGGCCGCCGCGGCGATGGCGTTGGGCGCAGTGATTGCCTTGCCGGTTGGCGTGTTTGCCGCGCGGCATCCGAAGTTTGGGCGTGTGGCTTTGGGTTTTGCGAGCATTATCCAGACGATCCCGTCACTAGCTTTGCTTGCGTTATTTTATCCGTTGCTGCTGGCGCTGTCGTTTCAGGCGTTGGGCTTTCTGCCATCACTGCTCGCGCTTGCCCTTTATGCACTGCTGCCGATCCTGCGAAACACAGTGATCGGGCTGAACGGGATTGACCCCGCCGTGATCGAGGCTGCCGACGGCATCGGCATGACGCGCTGGCAAAAGCTGCATATTGTCGAAGCGCCGCTTGCGCTGCCCGCGATCATGGGCGGGGTAAGGACTGCGGCGGTGTGGACGATCGGTGCGGCAACGCTGTCTACAACAGTCGGTCAACCAAGCTTGGGCGATATTATTTTTTCAGGGCTGCAGACGCAAAACTGGGTTCTGGTGCTCACCGGATGCCTGACTGCGGCGGCGCTGGCACTGGTGGTCGATGGGCTGCTGGCGATGGTGACAAATGGTATCGAGACGCGGCGGCGGTGGTTGTGGGTAATCCCGCTGATGGCCGCCGTGCTGCTGCCCGTTGCGATCCTCTTTGGCCAATCAAAAGAACCCCGGACGATCACCATCGGCGCAAAGAGTTTTTCCGAACAATATATCCTTGCGCGTGTGATTGGGGCGCGGCTGAAAGCAGCAGGATACCGGATACAATATAAGGAAAATCTCGGCTCGGCGGTCATTTTTTCGGCACTCAGCAGCAATGATGTCGATGTCTATGTCGATTATTCGGGGACATTGTGGGCCAACGAGATGAAGCGCACAGATGTGCCGCCGCGCGCCGCGATGAATGCCGCAGTTGCCGATTGGACACGAGCGCAGCGCAAAGTGACAACGCTTGGCGCGTTGGGTTTTGAAAACGCCTATGCGTTGGCGATGCGCGGTGATGTCGCGCGGAAATACGGCATCACGAGTCTCGAAAACTTGCGGCTGCCCGCGTATGAAATGACGCTGGGCGGTGATCTTGAATTTCTCGACCGGCCCGAATGGGCATCGATCC
>JAYTWA010000020.1:0-4034 GCA_043743675.1 Sphingomonadales bacterium | reverse complement strand
TGGTCGCTGGCCATCGAAGAACAATTTTACTTGCTCTATCCCCTCGCTCTCATCGCCATCCACCGATATGCGCGACGTCATTTCCTCCCGATCCTCATCGGGCTTGTGATGCTGTCTTTCGCGGCAAATCTTATGCTTGTCGGACCAAAACCGTGGGCGGCCTTTTACCTGTTACCGACGCGCGCATGGGAATTGGGCATCGGCGCCCTGATCCCGTTTGTCGAACCCAGATTTGAACGCAGCCGGCCTCTGCGGCTGGCGGCATCAGCTGGCGGGGCGCTCCTGATCGGCATTGGCGTCGCTCTGTTCACGCCCGAAACTGTCTTTCCGGGCGCTTTCGCGCTTCTTCCGACAATTGGTTCCGCGTTCCTAATACTGGGGGGCAGCGGCGGCGGATCGCCCCTTTCACGACTTTTGTCCACCAAGGCTCCCGTTGCGCTGGGCCAAATTTCCTATTCGCTTTACCTGATCCATTGGCCACTGCGCAGTATGGGAGAGCGATTGCTGCCGAACTACGGGCTTGTCGAGCGGTGGGCGCTTTTTGCGCTGTCAATTTTACTGGCAACGCTGCTTTACCGGACAGTCGAAAATCCTGTGCGGACAGGAGATCGGCTTGCATCGCCAAAGGCATTGCTGATGGCAATTATTGGCGGGTCGCTTTTGATGATCGCAACGTCGGCGAGCAGTTTGGTTACTGATGGATGGCCACAGCGGTTTAATGTGCAGGTTCAAAGGCTGGCCGCCGCCTATCGTGATGTTGATCCCGATCAGGCCGCATGGGAAGCCGAAAACATAGCTGCGACGACTGCGAATTTTCGTGCAATCGGGGATCAATCAAAGCAGCCAAGCTGGCTCATTGTCGGCGATTCGCACGCGGCTGCGCTGTCCGGGGCGGCGGACTTGTGGCTGAAGCGGCGGCATCAATCCGGCCTGATCGGCTATCGTTCGGGCTGCTTGCCGGTCCTTGATACCGGCGATGTCGTCTGCAAAGCCTTCAACGAATCGGTGCAAGACAAAGCACGCACAAACCCCGCAATCCACGACGTTCTTATCATCTCGATCTGGCGACAGGCACTCGGCGAGGATTTGCTTAAACAAGGTGACACAAAAAGCACGATTTACACCAAAGCTGCTGCCGAATTTGAAGCACGCTTTGTCGCGACACTGGAAGCCTATCGGGCAAAGGGGATGCGCGTGCATATCTGGGAGCCGGTGCCCTCGACGATCCGCGCCATTCCCGCATCGCTGGGGCGACAGGCCGTTTTTGGCGTTCATTGGCCAATTGCACGGACCCCGGCGGACCATCGCGCTACCTTTGCCTTTTTCACGGCAATTCTCGACCGGCATAAAAAACTGATCACCAGTCGCGTTGATCCGGCGGATGTCATGTGTCGCGCAAATTTTTGCATGCTCGTGCACGATGGCCGGCCAGTCTATTCAGACAACAGCCACCCGGCATGGCGCGCGAGGCCATTCTATGCCGCCATGCTGGAACGTGGGATCGGCTCCAGCGTGCAACAATAGCAACATGATAAACGCACCAAACCCCACGCTTTTGCTATTCTTGCCCTAATCCTCTATATCGATAAGGCTGAACGTCGCCTGCGACGGATACGGGTGCGCTTTGTGCCCCTTTGTCCCACACTTGCTTCACGACGCCGGGATGGATTGTTTTTGGTCCATGCCCGTCAAATACTGGGCAAAGGATACCCATATGATCACCGGAACAGTTAAATTTTTCAATGCCGATAAAGGCTATGGCTTCATTGCACCCGAAGATGGCGGCGGCGATGCGTTCGTCCACATCTCGGCTGTTGAGCGCGCCGGTCTGCGCACGCTCGATAAGGATCAGCGCGTGACCTACGAACTCGAAACCGACAAGCGCGGCAAGACTTCGGCTGTCAACATTCAGGCTGCCTAAACCAATACCGCCGGGCGGGTTCGCTCGCCCGGCATCTGCCGTCCTCCGTATCAAAGAAAGTCCGCACATATGTCGACCCTCGAATTCTACCGCGGACAAATGATGAAATCACAAGCCGAAGCTGATGCCGCCGTGCTCGATAATGTCCGTGACCGCTGCCTGCGCGCCAAAGCAGCCTGGGCCGACATGGCCGACCGTATCGAACGCACGGATGCCATGCGCGCCGGACGTCAGACCGTTTCTGCCTGATCAGCTATCCGCTGATAGACGACTGCGAGCTTCTGTTCCGAATACCAGACCCGCGCTGCTTCGCCGGGGTTTTCTGGCGCGGCGACAACGGCGATCCGACGATTAACCTTCGACCGGTGGTGCATTCGCGCTGTATTTTCCTGACCCACATAGCAGCCTTTGGTGAAGCTCACCCCGTTCCATTCGCTTGCATTGCATTCAAGCCACAGTGTCGTGCCGTCGCCCAGTTCCGCCACGCCTTCGGTTAGACCCAACGACAAACGGTGCGCGCGCCAATCGGCACTGGCATCGTCACCATAAGGATGCGCCACCCAGCGCCAGCCAAGCGCTTGTCCGCGCGGATCATGACGAATCCCCGTCGGCCAGGGACCAAGATCGGTATTGTGGTAATGCGCCTGCGCATCGGGTTCGGTCGCGGACCAATGCACGGCTTTGGTGGTGTCGCGGGCAATGATGATGGGGCGGCGCAAACGGTAAATCGACAAACGCCGGATCAGCGCGTCGGCTACGGCAGCTTCGCAATCAATCAACAGATCCTCACCATCCGCCAGCACAATGAAATCAAACAGCACTTTGCCCTGTGGCGTCAGCAATGCGGCCCACACGGGCAGTTCGCCAGCGACATCATTCGTCACCAGCCCCTGCAGGAAACCGCGCACATCCTCCCCTGACAAACGGATAACAGCGCGATCAGCAAGGGTGGTTTTGGCCATGCGCCTCCGTTAGGAGATTCGGCATGAAAGACCAAGTGAACAGCATCACGATCCGCCGCCCCGACGACTGGCACGTCCATTTACGCGACGGCGAGATGCTGAAACGAGTCGCGCCCCACACCGCGCGGCAATTTGCACGGGCAATTGTGATGCCGAACCTGTCGCCGCCGGTTACAACGGTTGAAGCCGCGAGCGCCTATCGGGCGCGCATAATCGCAGCAGCGCCTGGACTGACGCCACTGATGACCGCCTATCTGACTGACGCCACTGACACCGCCGAACTGACGCGCGGGTATAGCGAAAGCGTGTTTACCGCGGCCAAGCTTTACCCCGCACACGCAACGACCGGCTCAGCGCATGGCGTGACCGACGTAGCCAATCTCTATCCCGCGCTGGAGGCAATGCAGCGGATCGGCATGCCCCTGCTCATACACGGCGAAGTGACTGATCACGCCATCGACATTTTCGACCGTGAGGCGGTATTTATCGAACGCACATTATCTGGTCTTGTCCGCGATTTTCCCGCGCTGAAGGTCGTATTCGAACATATCACGACAGCGGATGCCGTGGCGTTCGTGGACGCCAGCGGTCCCAATGTCGCGGCAACAATCACGCCCCAGCATTTGATCCTGAACCGAAACGCCATGTTTGAAGGCGGCATTCGCCCGCATGCTTATTGCCTACCGGTCATAAAGCGCGAGGTGCACCGCGTCGCCCTGCGCAAGGCTGCGACATCAGGTAGCCCCAAATATTTCTTAGGCACTGACAGCGCGCCACATGTCATTGCCGCCAAAGAAACGGCGTGTGGTTGCGCGGGCATATTCAATGCGGCCTATGCGCTTGAAAGCTATATAACTGTGTTTGACGAAGAAGGCGCACTCGACAAATTCGAAGACTTCGCGTCCGAGCACGGCCCGCGTTTTTACGGGCTAGCGCTCAACGAAGGCACGGTTACGCTGGAGCGCGCCAACGTCGAGGTGCCCACCAATATTGACGGCGTTGTTCCCTTTCACGCGGGCGAAACAATGGCGTGGCGGTTCATTCCCTAAAACGGCAACCAACGGCTCTTTTCGCTGAACTTCATATAACCGATATTGGCGCCCAATCGAACGCCGACACCCAGCCGGATCGGGATGAGCACAACACTGCCC
>JAYTWA010000019.1:0-10098 GCA_043743675.1 Sphingomonadales bacterium | reverse complement strand
GACGAGCCGGACATTCGACGGCGCATCAATATCATCATTGCCTTTTACAAGCACATTGCCGCGGTCGTCATAAGCGATTTCAACACGCGACCCGACGGGTTCATTTGTAAGGCGTGCTTCATCATCGGGGAACATGGCAAAGACACGGACGGGCTTATATGTACCCGACGGTATCGGCTGGACGCTCGGGGCTCCGGCATAGAAATCAGGGCCGCTCCAGCAGCCCCCCAGCAGCAATGGCGCGATGACGGCAGCTAGCGTTTTCCACATAACCAGTCCTCAATTTCAATCGAATTGCTTGGTATCGGTAATGTGAGCGGCAGTGCCTGAATGCCTAGTGAACCCATGGCCGCGCTGTCATGGACGCGGCAGCTCGTGCCCGCTACGAACGCATGTATGACTAAGCGCGCCCCCTCCACTGTCATGCCGTTTGCTGTGGCGTGCCTTGGCATTGCGCTGTTTTCGGCGATGGATGCTGCCATGAAAGGGCTGGCGATTGCGCTGGGCGCTTACAGCGCGATGCTGTGGCGACAGGCGCTTGGCGCGGGGTTGAGCATCGGGCCTTATCTTATTGCCCGCAAGAATTGGCCGAGCAAGGCAGGGATGCGCGTGCATCTGATCCGCGGGTTTGTCGGGTCCATGATGGCCGTGTCATTTTTTTACGGGATTGCGCGAATTCCGTTGGCAGAAGGAATTGCCCTTTCGTTTATTGCGCCTTTGATCGCGCTGTATCTCGCGGTTGTGTTGCTTGGCGAAACCGTGGGGCGGAGCACCATCATTGCGTCGCTGTTCGGGATTGCGGGCGTGATTGTGTTGATGAGTGCGCGGATAAGCAGTGGTGGGGAACGGCATCTTGACGGGGTTTTCGCGATCCTGCTGTCGGCGGTTTTCTATGCGTGGAACATCATATTGATGCGACAACAAGCTTTGCTTGCCACGCCGATCGAGGCAGCATTTTTCCAGAATGTAACAGCGGGCGGGTTCCTGCTCTTGGCGTTGCCGCTCGTCATCTGGTTTTTGCCGGGGCTGTTTGTTGTGCCCGCAGCGCAGCACTGGCCGATGCTGTTGCTATCTGCGGCGCTGGCGTTCGCGTCATTGTTTCTGCTCAGCTGGGCTTACGGTCGTGCCGAAGCACAAGTGCTGGTGCCCGTTGAATATACCGCATTTGTTTGGGCAGCGATTATGGGTGCGATTTTCTATCAGGAAGCTGTGACAGCGACGACGCTGGCTGGGGCGGTGCTGATCGTGACCGGCTGTATCATCGCGGCGCGCGGGGGGCGACCCGATACGGCGAAACTGGAGGCTTTCGTTTGACGGATGCGCAGATGCTAAAACCAGCACATCTTGCGCTGGCGGTTGCGGTCATGATGGTGTGGGGCAGCAATTTTGTTGTTATCAAACATGCGCTTGATGTGCTGCCACCGCTGACGCTCGCGACGCTTCGATATGTGGCTGTGCTGATCCCATTGATATTTTTTGTAAAGCGCCCGGCGGCAAGCTGGGCCAATCTGGCGGCTTATGGGACGTTGATCGGGGCCGGGCAGTTTGGCGCTTTGTTCGTGGCGCTGCGCGCCGATGTAACGCCGGGCCTCGCGTCATTGCTGATGCAATCCCAAGTGTTTTTCACGATAGGCTTTTCGATGATGCTGACCGGCGAGCGGGTGAAGGGGTATCAGATTGCGGCGCTGTTGCTCGCGGTTGCCGGGGTCGGCGTCATCCTGACGCACACGGACGGGAGCATTACGCTGCTTGGGCTGGGGCTCTTGCTGGTCGCGGCGCTTGGGTGGTCGGGCGGCAACATGGTTTCGCGCGCGGCGGGCAAGGTCGACATGCTGGCTTATGTCGTGTGGGCCAGCCTGTTTTCGATTCCCCCTCTGCTGGTGCTGGCATTATCGCTTGAAGGATGGCCAGCAATGGTGGCAGGCGTGCGGGCAGCGGGGCCGTCGACATGGGCTGCGGTTGCCTGGCAGGCTGTCGGCAACACAATGTTCGGCTATGGCGTGTGGGGCTGGTTGCTCGCGCGATACCCCGCAGCGACGGTTGCGCCGCTGGCATTGATGATCCCAGTTTTCGGCATGGGCGCGTCGGCATGGCTGCTGGGCGAGCCCTTGCAGGATTGGAAATTGATCGCGGCAGCGCTGGTCATGTCGGGGCTGGCGCTCGGGATGCTCTGGCTGCGGCTGTCGGCGCGTTTTATAGGAGAGCCGGTATGACAGTTTCAATCCGTTCCGCTGTTCTGGGCGACCTTGACCTGATCATCGGGTTTATCCGCGCGCTGGCGGATTATGAGCGGCTGGCGGATGCAGTGGTGCTCGACCCGATTTTGCTCGGGTGTCATTTGTTTGGTGATAAACCGATGGCCGAAGTGCTGATTGGCGAGATTGACGGGCAACCGAAAGGGTTTGCCCTGTTTTTCCATAACTTTTCAACGTTTGCAGGCAAACCCGGCGTTTACCTCGAGGATTTGTTTGTTGATCCCGCAGCGCGCGGATCGGGGCTGGGCAAGGCATTGCTTGCGCGGCTGGCGCAACTGGCGATGGAACGCGGATGTGCGCGGCTGGAGTGGTCGGTGCTTGACTGGAATGAACCAGCGATCAATTTCTATAAATCATTGGGCGCCGAAGCGATGGACGAATGGACAGTGAACCGTGTTGATGGCGCGGCGCTGGTCGCATTGGCGCATACATGATGCACCCACCGATGCAGCCGGTGCTTGAGGATGATGTCGTGCGGCTGCGTCCGATGACAGAGGCTGACCGTGAACCGTTGTTCGCGGTGGCCAGTGACCCGCAGATCTGGGCGATCCATCCGGCGCATGATCGGTGGCAGCGGGCCGTGTTTGATCCGTTTTTTGACGAGGGGCTGAAGTCCAACGGCGGGCTGGTTGTTGTTGACAAGGAATCAGACATCGTGATCGGCAGCTCGCGTTATGACAACCGGCCCTATGCGGTGCTTGATGGCGAGGTCGAGATTGGCTGGACTTATGTCGAGCGTGCCCGTTGGGGCGGCAAATATAATTATTCGATAAAACGGCTGATGCTGGCTTTCGCATTTGAACGCGGGTTTGACGCTGCGATATTTCTGGTTGGGGTGACCAACTTGCGCTCGCGGCGGGCAATGGAAAAGATCGGTGGGGTGCTGACCGATCGGAAACACTTTGCCGAAATGGCGGGTCGCGACATCGTACACGTCATTTATCGCATCGGTCGCGACGACTTTGCCCTTGGGCCCCTCTTTCAATAATTACGGGTGCAGTTTCGCGCGTTCGATGCATTCAACGATGATCCGCTTGGCATCTTCAGCGGAACCCCAGCCATTGAGCTTGGCCCATTTGCCGGGTTCCAGATCTTTATAATGCGCAAAAAAATGTTCGATCTGCTGCGTCACGATGGGCGGCAATTCATCATGCTCGCCAATTTCGGCATAATAAGGGAATGTCGTGTCAACCGGCACGGTAATCAGCTTTTCATCACCGCCCTTGTCATCTTCCATCAAGAGCACGCCGACAGGCCGAACCTTTATGACGGCACCGGGAATAATCGGGGACCGTGCAATAACCAACGCATCAAGCGGATCGCCATCCTCACCCAGCGTATGCGGCACAAAGCCGTAATTAGCGGGATAACGCATCGATGTGTGAAGGATGCGGTCAACGAACAGCGCGCCTGATGCCTTGTCGAGTTCATATTTTACGGGCTCGCCGCCGATGGGCACTTCGATGACGACGTTGATGCTGTCGGGCGGATTGTCGCCGACGGGGATGAGGTCAATACGCATACATGGCCCCTAGCTTCCGAAAGCGCGTCTGTCACGCGGCGGGCAGAAATTCCTTCAACGGTTTCGCAGCGTCAGCAATGGCGGCAGCGGTAACGACGATGCGACCTTCGACCAATTTACGCCCCTGCGCATAGTCTTTGACATTGTTGACGCAATCGAGTGCGATGACCTGACCCGCTTTAAGATACACGACTGAAAAGCTGCGCGTGGACGGGTCGCCGCGCATGACGGCCCTGTCATGGTTGGTCGACAGGCCAACTGTCTGGAGCTTCAGATCATATTGGTTCGACCAGAACCACGGCGTCGCGGAGTAGGCAATGTTCGTGCCGCAAATGGCTCTGGCAGCGACACTGGCCTGATCATTCGCGTTCTGGACGGATTCAAGTCGGATCGTTGCGCCGTCTGCAAAGCCATTGGCGTGCGCGGCGCAGTCGCCGATGGCGTAGATATGCGGCAGCGAGGTGCGGCAGTTTTCGTCGACCAGCACGCCATTGCCACCTTCGGCCCCAGCTTCGATCAGGGGCGCAACCGCGGGGATAATGCCGATACCGACGATGACCATGTCCGCCGCGACTACATTATCGTCGGCAAGGCGAACGCCGGTGACGCGGGTTTCGCCTTCGATGGCAATGACGCTGGTGCCCGTGCGCAGATCCACACCGTGCGCGCGGTGTTCGGCTTCGTAGAATGTCGAGAGATCGGGTCCGGCAATACGCGCGAGGACGCGGGGGAGCGCTTCGAGAAGCGTGACAGGCTTGCCGAGTTTGGTGAGGACCGCAGCGGCTTCGAGCCCGATATAGCCGCCGCCGACTACGGCAACATGCGTGACATCATCGAGTTCGGCCATGATCAAGTCAACGTCTTCGCGCGTGCGAACGGCGTGGATGCCGTTCAGGTGGTGCCCGTGGCAGTTAAGCTTGCGCGGGTCGCCGCCGGTTGCCCAGATGAGGTCGCTGTAGCCGATCTGCGCACTATCGCCGAGCGTGACGGTGCACGCCACGGGGTCAACAGCGACGACTTCGCAGGACAACATCATCTCGATATTGCGTTCGGCCCAGAATGCGGGCGGGCGGATATAGAGCCGTTCGAATGGCTTTTCCTGTGCCAGATATTCCTTCGACAGCGGCGGGCGCTCATAGGGCGGCTCGGCCTCGCGACCGATCATCGAGATGGTCCCTTCGAACCCCTGCTGGCGCAGAACAACAGCCGCTTGGGCACCGCCGTGCCCGGCCCCGACGATGACGACATCGAAATGCTTCATTCGTTTCCTGTTGCCGAGAATTCAGGTGAAATCAATACGAGCCCAGATCGGCAGATGGTCGCTCGCGCGACGCGATTTTAGGCTGTGGTGGACGCCGCATGACGTGATGTGCAGCGATTTGTCGACCATGATACGGTCAAGCCGCGCGACGGGCTGGCGCGTGTGGAAACTGGGTGGTGTCGGGGCGATGCGGAAATGATGCGCAAAATCGCGGAGACAGCCGCCGTGGAGCGTCCATTCGTTGAGGTCACCCATCAGGATCGTGGGCAGTGGTCGGCGCGCCTCCAGTGCGGTGATAATCGCCCGTGCTTGTCGTCGGCGCCACAGTCCTGAGAGATCAAGGTGCATGGCGACAACACGAGTGCGGATACCGCGCACACGGACTTCAGCCATTACCGCGCCGCGTGGTTCAAGCGTCGGCAATTCGATATGCGCGTGTGTCAGGATTTCGGCATCGCCCCGCACGAGGATCGCATTGCCGTGCCAGCCAATGCTGTGATCGCGCTTGTTGAGTTCGACGGGGACATAAGGCGAGTTCGCCAATATGAGTTCGGGCGGCAGTGCCGAAGCGCGTGTTCCGAAACGGCGGTCGGCTTCCTGCAATGCGATGATGTCGGCATCAAGTTCGCACAGCACATCGATGATCCGTTCGGGGCGGCGCAAACGATCAAGGCCGACGCCTTTGTGGATATTATAGCTGGCGACTTTGATCATATCTGCGGCGGATTACGCCGGATTAGCGGCAAGCCGAAATTATTTTTACGGCGTGGGGTTGAAGGATCGTTTAGGCTTCCCATTCTTATGGTGTGCGGGCCGGGCCCCTCTGGCGGTTTGATTAAACCGTGATGTCGGACCGCATCGGGTGATCCCCGGTGCTTTGGGTCCGACGGCGTCTTTCCTAAACATCAGGTCATCCGTTCGATCATTTCGAAACGAGGAGTGCCTGACAATGAATCCGATTATTTACCGCTTGAAACTGGTCCATGCGCGGCTGGAAATTGAAATCCGCCGCGAGCTGAAAACGCGCTGGCCCAACCGCGACCGCGTAACGCGGCTCAAAAAATTAAAACTGGCCATCAAAGACCGGCTCCACGGAACCGCAACCCGCGTTTTGCGCGTCGGTTAACGGGGTGATCGGCAGCGACCGTCCCTGGGTTCGCTGCCGGTCACTGTGGTTCTTCCGGGGGGTAAAAAAATAGGGAAATATCTGTGGATTATCTAATGTTCGACTGGCTCGGAAAGCCGGTCTGGATGTGGCTGTCTTTTATCGGGATCGTCATCGTTCTGCTTGTGCTTGATCTGGGTGTCTTGCACCGTAAACAGCGCGAGATTGCGGTCAGTGAAAGCCTGATCCTGAGTGCGGTTTATATCAGCCTAGGTCTCGCATTCGGCGGCTGGGTCTGGTGGTATCTCGGTGAGACCGCGGGCATGCAATATGTCACCGGCTTTGTGATCGAGAAATCGCTGGCGATGGACAATGTCTTCGTCATCGCGATGATCTTTACCTACTTCGCGGTGCCAAGGCTCTATCAGCATCGGGTGCTGTTCTGGGGTATCCTCGGTGTTATCGTGTTGCGCGCGATCATGATCGGACTGGGCGCGACGCTGGTCGAACAGTTTAGCTGGGTGCTTTATATCTTTGCGGCGTTTCTGATCCTGACGGGCGTGCAGATGTGGCGCAACGCCGACAAAAGCTATGATGTGTCGGCAAACCCCGTGCTGAAATGGGTTCGCAAACGGTTTAACGTGACGGACGAACTGCACGACGAGAAGTTCTTCGTGAAGGTTGGTGGTGTGCGACACATAACGCCGCTGTTCCTGGCGCTGATCATGATCGAGATTGTTGATCTGGTGTTCGCGGTTGACAGCGTGCCCGCTATTTTTGCGATCACGACCGATCCGTTCATTGTTTACACGTCGAACATCTTTGCGATCCTTGGCCTGCGTGCGCTATATTTTGCGTTGGCGGCAATGGTTCATCGGTTCCATTATCTGAAATATGCGCTTGCCGTTTTGCTTGTCTTTATCGGATCGAAGATTTTCGTTGCCGACGCATTTGGCCTGGCAAAAATTCCGCCACCGGTTTCGCTTGCTGTCACATTAGCGATACTTGCGGCGGGTATAGGATGGTCATTATGGAAAACGCGTGGGGATAGTGTCACCAAAGTGTCGCAAAAGTGACATAGTGGCGTCTTGGATTCGTAACCAAGATGGATGTTCCCGAATGAAATTTATGGCCTGCACGGCGGCAATGCTGTCATTTCTGCCGCTTAACGTGCAGGCCGCGACAACGGATGATTTTCAGATATGGTCTTCGTTTCAGGCATCAGGATCAATTTCGGGTAAAGTCGTTGGCGGGCTCGAACTGTCGGGCCGGTTTGTCGATAATGCCGGTCGACTGGGTGTTGCGATTGTCAGACCGACAATCGGGTATAAACTGAATGACGCGGTGACAGTTAATCTTGGTTATGTGCATCAAACAACGGTCAACCAGAACCGCCGCGATGCTCAGGAAAACAGGGTGTTCCAGCAGGTTAACTGGACAATGGGGAAGATCGGCAAAGGCACGGTTTCGTCACGGACGCGGTTTGAACAGCGTTTTGTGAATACTGGCAGCGATACGGGGCTGCGGTTTCGCGTCCAGATGAAATATTCGTTGCCATTAAAGGCGAAGCACACGAACCTGATTTTGTCGAGCGAACCATTGTTTGCGCTAAACACGACCGATTGGGGGCAGCGCGCCGGGATCGACCAATGGCGTAATTTTATCGGCGTCAACTTTCCGGTTGCGAAAAAACTGACGCTCGAAACGGGTTTTCAGCATCGCTATCAAAAGCGTTTCAACCAGCCGGACCGGTCGGATTTTATCGTGCCGCTGACGCTGGCCTATAAATTCTGATTACAGCAACAGCTTTGCACCGACGACGACCAGCACGGTTGCCAATATCGGTTTAAGCAACCGGTCGCTGGCGCGGCTGCCGATCAGACTGCCGATGATGATCCCGGGGACAGACCCGACAAGCAGGCTGGCAAGAAGCGAAAAGTCGACGGTGCCGATCATCCAGTGCCCAATTCCTGCGACAAGTGTGAGCGGGACCGCGTGGGCAATGTCCGAGCCCACGATTCTCGCAACGGGCATACCGGGATAGAGGATTAGCAGCGCGGTGACGCCGATAGCCCCGGCACCAACCGATGAGATCGAAACAAGCACGCCCAGAATCGTGCCGAGTAATATTGTCGATGCAGTACGGTGCGCGGCGTTGCGCGTGCCGAAACGGCGGGTGGCCCACACGACAATCTGGGTGCGAAACAGCACAGATGCACCGGTGAGCATGAGCGTGACGCCAAGCACGCTCATGATGACATGTTCGGTTGTTTCGGACGGCTTGCCGAGTGCTTTCAGGGTGAGCAAAGTGACGATAGCGGCGGGCACGCTACCACTGGCGAGACGGCGAACGATCAACCAGTCGACAGTGCCGCGCTGACCGTGAACCGCGCCGCCTACTGTTTTGGTCAGCGATGCAAAAAGAAGATCAGTGCCAACAGCTGTCGAAGGCTGGAAGCCGAACATGAGGACCAGCAGTGGTGTCATCAGCGATCCGCCGCCGACACCGGTCAGACCGACAAGAATGCCGACCAGCGCACCGGCGATTGAATAGAGCGGATTAATATCCAGTGCAGTCACCCCTGTTCCCTGTTTGAGATAGCAGGGCAATTGCCAAAGCAAAGCAAGTGATTGTTGTGCCACGCACGGCTTGGCTTTTGCGGCGGACATGAAAAGACCCCCCGGTTTGCGCCGGAGGGTCCATTGAAAACAGCAATTTATCGGTTGATTTAGCCGAACGAAACGCTCGTCCGTTGACGACGCCGCATGGCACCGCCGACAATACCGAAACCAACGAGCATCATGCCCCAGGTTGCTGGTTCGGGGACTGCGGCGGCGATTCCTGGTGTGTATTCGATGTTATCAATGATTTCGATCAGATCGATTGGCGTTCCAGCGCGCGTATAGGCGAAGCTGAAATTGTCGAACGCGCCTGTGTAGCTGATGTTCTGGTTAGCAATGTCGTCGAGATTCAAGACAACATTTACAGTGCCAACCAGCGTCGCACCCGTAAATACCCGAAGCGTGGCGAGGTCGCCAACGGCTGCACAACATGCATCATCATTGCCGAAAACCATCGATATGAACGAAGCACCACCCGCAATTGCGCCCTTGATGAAATTGGCGTCATCGGAAAATGCGGCAAGACCATTTCCGGAAACGTTCTGTGCGCCAAAGTTACTGACGTTCAAGCCGGTTCCAAAATCCGATGTGAAAGCAATCCCGCCAATCACTGTGCCTTCAGCCAGCGCTCCAGCAGGCGTTGAATTGAAATCGACAAATGCCGCCTGAGCTGAACCGGTCATGGCCAATGCTGCAACAGTCGCAAGAATAAACTTTTTCATGATATAAACCCCCAAGAAATAACTACTATATCTGCGTAGGGGGTCGTGCTGACGCGTCAACGTAAATAGAAAGTTAATGGTGTTGCCATGTGTAAATTACGGCTAGGTGACGATACTTTTTGTAATGACCGTCTCAAAACGGCACAAAAAACCCCGCCGCATTGCTGCGACGGGGTTTTTAATTTGGTGCTGTAAGCTCAGCCGAACGAAACGCTCGTCCGTTGACGACGGCGCATGGCACCGCCGACAATACCGAAACCAACGAGCATCATGCCCCAGGTTGCGGGTTCAGGAACAGGCGAAACCTGTGCGCCGACGAAGCCTATAAGGTTTTTGGTCAGTGCGATTTCCTGTGCACTTGAAGTGCCTTGCATGAAGTTGACGTCAAAAATTGCTGTCAACGCGCCACGTGACGCATTGCTGAGCGAACCGACCGCGAATGCAACGCCGGTGCCGCCATTCGCATTCGCCGTGATCCACTGGCCTGTGCCGAATGTCGTCACACCACCAGCGGCCTGATAATTAATCGTCGACAGTGCATTTGGTCCCGTAAACGGTGCAAAAGCATTTTGCGCATCGCCAGGCGTTGTAAATGTCAGTGAACCACCGCC
>JAYTWA010000018.1:0-1744 GCA_043743675.1 Sphingomonadales bacterium | reverse complement strand
ACGAGCCTGCGCCCGCGCTCTGATGATCGTGAGCGGTTCGACTTATGGGCGGTCGACACCACCAACGGTGACGCACGAATGCTGGTTGATTCGACGAAGTTTGGCGGCGGTGAGATTTCCGAAGCCGAAAAAATGCAGCGTGAGCGAGCGCGGATTGGCGGGACCAAGGGCATTGTTTCTTATGACTGGGCCCCCGATGGAAAATCGCTGCTCGTGCCGCTCGACGGGGATTTGTTTGTTGCTCAACTGGATGGCACGACCAAGCGGTTGACCAGCACGCCACAGGGCGAACTGGATGCGACCGTCAGTCCGAAAGGCGGCTACGTCTCGTTTGTTCGCGACCAGAATTTGTTCGTCATTGATTCCGCCAGCGGCACCGAACGCCGCCTGACGCGGGACGGCGGCGGCACGCTGAGCTGGGGCGTTGCCGAATTCGTGGCGCAGGAAGAAATGGACCGCACCAAAGGACATTGGTGGTCGCCAGATGACAGCCGGATTGCCGTGGCCCGCGTCGATGAAAGCGGGGTTGCGATTGTCAGCCGCGCTGCGATTGGCGCGGAGGGCACAAAAGTATTTGACCAGCGTTATCCGCGCGCGGGGGCGGCCAATGCAGTCGTCGACCTTTATGTGGTGAAGAATGATGGCGGGGGGATCGTCAAGGTCGATCTCGGCAAGAACCTTGACGTTTATCTGGCGCGCGTCGATTGGGCACCCGACGGCAAAACGCTCTATGTCCAGCGCCAAGCCCGCGATCAGAAGACAATCGATTTGTTGCGCGTCAATCCAGAGACGGGCGCGTCAACTGTCCTGTTCACTGAAACATCGAAGACATGGCTCAACCTGCACGAAAATTTCCGCGCCTTGAAGGATGGCAGCATCCTTTGGTCATCGGAGCGCGACGGGTTTTCGCATTTGTATCGGTGGCAGGCTGGCAAGTGGACGCAGCTGACCAGTGGTGCCTGGGCGGTGCGTGACGTTATTGGTGTTGATGAGAGCAAGGGCGTTGTGACGTTCACCGGCAACCGCGTGAGTGCCATCGAACAAAACATATATGCGGTGCCGTTGGTTGGCGGTGAGATGACCACATTGAGCGAGGATGACTGGTGGACCACCGCCAAGATGAACCGCGACGCCAGTCGGATGATCGTTTCGCGGTCCAGCCCGACGCAGCCCGATCAGAGCTATCTCGCCGACGCGGACGGCAAGCTGATCCGTTGGATCGAGAAAAACGCGGTGGAAGGCACGCATCCCTACGCGCCCTTTATGGCCGCACATGTGAAACCTGAATTCGGGACATTGACCGCAAAGGGCGGCGCGATTCTCCATTATAAATTGCTGAAGCCCGCTTTGGCCGAAGGTCAGAAAGCGCCCGTGTTCGTGCAAGTTTACGGCGGCCCCGGCGGCGGGCGGCAAGTGCTGAACAATTGGGGCGGCGCGCTGCAACAATATCTGGTGCAGCAGGGTTGGGTTGTCTTTTCCATTGACGGACGCGGAACGCCGGACCGCGGGAAAAAATTCGAAGACGAGATTTATCGGGCGATGTCAGGTGTCGAAGTCGATGATCAGCTGCTGGGCGTCGAGTGGCTGAAACGGCAGGATTTCGTCGATCCCAAACGTGTTGCCGTTTATGGCTGGTCCTATGGCGGGTATATGACGCTACGCCTGCTGCAGCGTGCGCCGGGTGTATTCGCGGCGGGTGTGTCGGGCGCGCCGGTGACCAAGTGGGAGCTTTACGACACGCATT
>JAYTWA010000017.1:0-7594 GCA_043743675.1 Sphingomonadales bacterium | reverse complement strand
TCCCGAAAGCCTCGCGCGTCAGGATTACTGGTATCGCACGACGTTCACGATGCCGCAGCAGGCCGCGGGCAAGCGGACACGGATTGTTTTCAATGGCGTCAACTACGCTTCTGAAGTGTGGATTAACGGTGCGCGCGCTGGTGACATTACCGGTGCGTTCATCCGCGGACGTTTCGCGTTTGTCGCAGCGGTTGGGGAAAACGTCGTCGCAATCAAAGTCAGCCCGCCACCGCATCCTGGCACACCGCATGAGCAATCCATAAAGGGAGGTGTCGGCGAAAACGGCGGGCAAATGGCGATTGACGGCCCGACATTCGTTGCCGCCGAAGGATGGGACTGGATCCCTGCCATCCGCGACCGCAACACAGGGCTTTGGCAAAATGTTGAGCTGACGGCGACGGATGATCTCGAGATCGGCGATCCCCAGATTATCACTGATCTGCCACTGCCGCGCATCGACAGCGTAGATGTTTATATCAAAGTGCCGGTTCTGAACAAAAGCACACTACCGGTCACGGCAAACGTTTCGGCGGCGTTTGACGGTGTAAAGATAAACCGCACTGTTACCGTGCCGCCGGGCACGACGACGGTTGCGTTCTCGCCGAAAAGCGATGCGGCGCTGCGCGTTGCCAATCCCAAACTTTGGTGGCCGAACGGTTATGGCGATCCAGCTTTGCACAGCGCGCAGATTTCGGTGTCAGTCGGCGGTATCATGTCTGATGCTAAAACCGTACGCTTCGGCATTCGCGAAGTCAGCTACGATCTGTCGTTGTTCGACAGCAAAGGTGCGCTGCGCCGGGTTCAAGTGCAGACCACTGATGGCGGCCTAAAAGGTGATAAGCTGATTGATGTCAGCCACATGGCCATAAAGGAAAGCCCGCGGGGCTGGGCTGAATCGTTGACCAAGGCGGGCGAGACTTCGGCCGCAGTTGTGTCCGTTACCGATTATACGATTCCCGAACCTCACATGACGATCCGCATAAATGGCGTGAAGATTGCGGCGCGGGGCGGCAACTGGGGCATGGACGACGCCATGAAGCGTGTGTCGCGTGCTCGACTCGAACCTTATTTCCGGCTGCAGAAAGACGCGCACATGAACGTCATCCGCAATTGGATGGGCACCAACACCGAGCCGGAATTCTTCGAATTGGCTGACGAATATGGAATGATGGTGATGAATGATTTCTGGCAATCGACGCAGAATTTTCAGGTCGAGCCCCAAGATCCGCAATTGTTTTTGGCCAACGCCCGCGACGCCGTTTCGCGCTATCGCAATCACCCGTCGATCATCCTGTGGTTCGGGCGCAATGAAGGCGTGCCCTATCCGATGCTGAATGAGGGGTTAGATGATGCCGTATTTGAACTCGACGGCACGCGCTGGTTTACCGGCAGTTCGAACGTCGTGAATCTGCAAGGGTCTGGCCCCTATAATTACCGCCCGCCGGTTGGATATTTTACGGGTCTAGCGACCGGGTTTTCGGTTGAAACGGGAACGCCGTCGCTGTCGACTCTGGAATCGATCCAGTCGTACACGCCAAAGCTCGATCAGTGGCCGCTGTCCGACACACTGGCCTATCATGACTGGCACTTCGGCGGGAACGGCGACACCAAAACGTTCATGGCGACGCTAAAAACGATGTTCGGCGAAGGCACCAGCCTGCCTGATTTCGAGCGCAAGGCTCAGATGATGAATCTTGAAACACACAAAGCCATGTATGAAGGGATGTTTGCACATCTTTGGACCAAAAATACAGGGCGGCTGTTATGGATGACGCATCCTGCGTGGCCGTCAAACGCATGGCAAATTTACAGCTGGGATTATGACACGCATGCCGCGTTTTACGGCGCGAAAAAGGCGAGTGAACCGGTCCATATCCAGATGAATCTGCCCGACAATGTGCTGGCTATCGTCAACACAACGCAACAGGACCACCCTGGCCTGACGTCAAGTGTGACAGTGACCGACCTCACTGGCGCAACGCTTCTGAAACGCGAAGACAATGTCGATGCTCTGTCAAACCGGACGACCAATCTCTTGCCGGTTGATCTTGACGCATTGTTCCAGAAGCATCCGATGGTGCTGGTCGCGTTGCGGCTCACCGACAAATCAGGCGGCTTGATCAGCGAGAATTTTTACTGGCGAGGAAAGGAAACGGCGGCATATCAGGCGATGAACGCCATGGTGCCCGTGGCGCTTGATTTGAAAATGTCCGATGCCGTGGCTGACGGGCAGGACAAGGTGATTACGGTGACGATGAGCAATGCCGCCGCCACGCCTGCACTTGCCGCGAAACTAACATTGGTTAACGAAAGCGGGGCAAGAATATTGCCGGCGCTTTATAGTGACAATTACGTTTCGTTGCTGGGTGGAGAGACAAAGCAAATCCGCATTCGCTATCCGGCTACCACTACCAAAGCGCCGCGCGTCTCGTTGCGCGGATGGAATGTTGTGGCGCAATGATCTGGCGAGCGGTGCTTGGTATTTTGCTGCTGGCCGGAGCTGCTCAGGCCGCGCCGCCACAGGTTGCAGTCGAAGGCGGCCGAGTGGTGGGGCACGAGCGCGACGGTGCAATGCTTTTTCATGGCATGCCATTCGCCGCGCCTCCGACCGGCGATCTTCGCTGGCGAGCACCGCGGCCTGTTGTGCCATGGCGTGGTGTTCGCAATGCCAGTGCGCCGCGTCCCGCTTGTTTGCAGAATGATTATAAATGGAACCGTGGCAATTATTTGTTTGCGGACGAAGATTGTCTGACACTTGATGTTCGCACGCATGATCTGGCGGGAAAACGGCCGGTAATGGTCTGGATTCACGGCGGCAGCAATCGTGCAGGGTCAGGCGATGGGCCCGTCTATTCGTCGATGAGCGCGCAGGGCGTCGTGCTCGTGTCGGTGCAGTATCGCCTTGGTATTTTCGGTTTCCTGTCACACCGCAAACTAGCTGCCGAGCAAAACGGCACCAGCGGCAATTACGGGCTAATGGACCAAGTTGCCGCGTTGCAGTGGGTGCAGTCCAACATTGCGCGCTTTGGCGGTGATCCAACCAATGTCACGATTTTCGGTGAAAGCGCCGGGTCTCAGGATGTGTCGTTGCTACTTGCAGCACCAGCTGCGCGCGGACTGTTTCACAAAGCCATCATGCAAAGCGGCACGCCTGGGTTTGGTATGAGTTTTCGGCCCTTGTCCGATGCCGTTAAAATCGGTGAACAGCTCGATATGTTGACGGACAGTGCTGGCGATCTGGGCAAACTGCGCCGCACGAGCGCGCATGCCCTGCTGGCTGCGGATGAGAAACTAACCGAAGCCACGGTTTGGAATCCAGATTTTCTGTGGTTGCGCACGACAGTGGACGGGGCCGTTTTTTCAAAAAGTCCGCGTAATCTTCTTGGCGAAGCGCCTAAGGTGCCGGTGATTATTGGCAATAACCGGTTCGAATTCGGCCCGCCACCCGGTAGTATCGACATTCTCGCATACGCGCGTCACTGGCTCGGAGCCAAGGGCAATGATGCGGTCACATATTATCGTGCCGAGGATCGCCAAAGTCCAGACCAACGGCTCGGACACACTGAAGCACGCATGGAAACCGATTTTGTCTTTCGCTGTCCGGCAAACGCGCTCGCCACGCTGTTGTCTGACAAAGGCTGGCCGGTGTGGCGGTACGAATTTGACGTCGGCCCCGATGATAATGCGCTGACCCGCCATGCATTTGAAATCGGGTTTATCATGGACCGCAAACCAATCGGTCCCGCCAGAAAGCCCGTGCAGCTTCAGGATTATTGGGTAGCGTTCGCCAAAAACGGCACGCCGGGAAAAACATGGCGCGGTTATGACAACAAAATTCAGAACTACGTCTTGTTTGATCGTAACGGATTGACGACCAAGCAAAAGCTACGCGCTGAACTGTGCGCGCTGACGGATGCTCTGTAGGAAAAAGGAGCAGGAACAATGCCGAAAATAGCCCGACGTCATATTCTGAGTGCGCTAGCCATCGCGCCTCTGGCTGTCACTACTGCGCGCGCCGAGGCCTGTGAAACCGCAATGTCGAAGGACTGGGCCGACCTCAATCACTATGCAGCTGACAATGCTGCCCGCACGGCTTCGGGTGTTCGCACTCGCATTGTGTTCATGGGTGACAGCATCACTCAAGGCTGGCCCGACAAGCGACCTGCTTTTTTTTCTGCGGGGCGAATATGCCGTGGCATTGGCGGCCAGACCACGCCGCAGATGCTTTTGCGGATGATGGCTGATGTGATCGCGCTCGACCCCAAAGCCATCCATATCATGGCAGGCACAAATGACATTGCGGGGAACACCGGCCCTATGACAGCGGATCAGACTGTCGCAAATATGACTGCGATGGTAATATTGGCCAAAGCGCAGGGCATGATTGTGATGATCGGCTCGATACCGCCTGCCGCAAATTTCCCATGGCGACCGGGATTGGAAACAGCGAAAACTATTGCAGCGCTGAACCGCAAACTCGCTAAGCTGGCTGAGGCGCAAGACGCTTACTTCGTTGATTATACGCCAGTGCTCGCAACCATAGACGGCGCAATGAAGTATGGATTGGCCTATGACGGCGTTCACCCCGACATCGCAGGCTATGTCGCCATGGAGGGCGTGCTTCAGCCGCTGATGGCCAAATTTGTTGTTTGAGTGACCCGATATTAGACCTGATACTGCGGCTTTATGTGATCCAGTGTCAGGGCAACAGCCATATCAGGCCGGGGCTCGCGCATACACCACCCAGCAAGATACCAGCCAGAACATCGCTCGGATAATGGTGACCTGCGCCGAGCCGCGCCCAGCCGATCAAGATCACGCCGGTCGCACCGGCAAATGTCAGGGAGGGTAGTGTCATGCAAATGGGCGCGAATGCTGCGGTTGCCGTCATGGCATGGCCACTTGGGAAGCTATATTTATCCAGTGGTTTGAGCAGCGAGGGGATTGAAGGATCGCGTATAAAGGGGCGGTTCCGTGCAAAAAACGATTTGGCCAGTGGGTAAAAGATATGCGCTGCAACGATGGATATAGCCGCAATGATCAGGGCTGGTGTCATCATGCGGCCGAATATCATGAAAATCATTATGGCGATTATCGGATAAAGCATACCGTTCGAAAGGTAATTCAGACCCAGAACGAACGTCCGTAATCCCCTGATTTTCATGTGAGCGGCTTGCCGGCGAACCGTGTCGATTTCGATTCCGTCAAGCTGGTCAAATACCGTTGTGAAGGAATTCCTTCGCTTGGGCTCAGGCGTGGTCGGTTCGGGTTTTATCGGTGCCATAGACTCCCTTTGATCCGCATGGCCGGGATCAACGTGAACGGCTTTCTACGACGTCCCGCGTTTTTTCAATAGCTGCTTTGAAACAGGATGTGCCGAGTTGCTGCATCGCCATGACATATTTAACGTCGTCTCGATTGTTTCCAAACTTATATCGCCCAACGGCGCTTTATCCAGGTGGCGTAAGCACGATAGTCGGCATCATTGCCGAGATGCTTTTCCTCGGTCTTTGCGCGCCACCAGTAAACGCCGCTGACCAACGCCATGATTGCCGTATTGCGCACGGCGTCGACCAAGCTGTCCGTCGTGACCAGAAATGGCAGCGTCGAGAGCCACCAGAAAGCGTTTTTTGATAGATAGGCAGGATGTTTGGTGAACGCATAAGGCCCATGCGTCAGGATGCCGCGATGCGTCAGGTTTGAAAAACGCAAACCGAACGCGACGGTTGCCCATGCGTAAATCCCGGTCAGCAACACCAATGCACCGCCCCAGAGCCAGAGCCATGCCGTTTGACCATCCAGCCAATAATGCCAGCTGTTTTCGCCAAATGTACCGACACGATAATTAAGCGGTCCGCCATCGCCCATGAGGATGAACGGTGGGTAGCAGATCAATGCCGCGACCCAGCCCTCCGCATAGGGCGTTGCTGAGCGGATATGCGCATCAAGCGGCTTCATGGTCAGCAGATAGCCCACGGTCGCCAGCGCAACATCGATGACGAACATGAACGAGATCAGGAAATTGGCAAAAGGCACGGGCCCCGATGTGATTTCCGCCCACGGTCGCGACACGACATCGGCAAAACCGCCCGGGACAATCGAGATCATGAAGGCAAGGAAAAATCCCTTCACGGCCCAGCTGCGGAAATGATCGGCAATGGCGTGGCGATCGACGGCGCCTTGCCCCATCAGCCAGGTGCCAAACGCCCATGCACCATCCTTCGGATGCTTCAGGCGACGGTCGAGCCAGATGATATAAAAGGGTGATGCGACAAGCAGAAACGGCGCCGCGACGGTGAAACACTTCATCGCAAAGACATAATTGCCCGACCAGTAAAAACGTGCGAGCGCATAAATGCAGCCGATGATTGCCCAGGTTGCCCAAAGCCCGGCGAGCTTGGTCAGGCTGATGTCGAGTGTTTCGGCGCGCGGGGGCAGGGGGCGGTCCCAGTCAATTCCGGTCGAAGGATTGCGGTGAACCTTGTCGACAAAAATCGACCACAGCACCATCGGCAGGCCGCACGCGACGACATTGACGAGCGCCGAGTAGGGTCCTGACATCCCAAAAGTGCGGGCAATCGCAAACCATGAAAGCAGGCCAGCAAGGCCGACCAGCCCGACACCCGTGCTGACGGCAGATTTGGGGCGGCCCTGCATCTTCAGCGCTATATCGTCATTAACGCCCTTGCGAACGCCATTTTTTGATAACGCGCTGAACGATTTCTTCTTCGCCGCCGGTTTCTTTCCACAATTGGGAGAAAAGCGGATCGCTGGACGCCGGACGTTTCATTTCGTCAAGGTTGTCAAAAGCGACGCGGATCGGAATTGAGACACCTTCGCCGCAGATAATGGCCTCGCGGTTGCGCAGCGCCGGAATTGTATCAAGAAAACCACGCGCGCCTTCGGGCATGGCGGCTTTCACAAAGGCCTGGTCGCGGTCATTGTTCAAACGCATCGCTATGATTGTGCCGCACTGTGACAGGACGCCTTCGGCCAGATCGGACGGACGCTGTGTGATCAGCCCCAGCGACACGCCATATTTACGGCCTTCCTTGGCGATACGGCCAAGGATCTTGCCGACTGTGCTGTTGTGCGCATTGCGCTCGTTCGGGACATAGCGATGCGCTTCTTCACAGACGAGCAGGATAGGGCGCTGTGGTTCGTTGCGTGACCAAATTGCATAGTCGAACACCATCCGCGCGAGCACGGCAACCACAACCGATGTAATATCCGATGGCACGCCCGAGACATCGATGATCGAAATGGGCTTGCCATCGACGGGCAAGCGGAAAATGCGCCCAAGGAAATTCGCCATATTGTCAGCGACCAGCATCCCGGAAAACATGAAGCTGTAACGCGGATCAGCCTTGATCTCGTCGATTTTGGTTTTGACGCGCATATACGGCGCATTGTCGGTCGCTTTGCCCAACTGCCCCATTTCGGTGGTCAGAATGGCAGTCAGATCGCTGAGCAGATACGGGATCGGCGAATCGACCGTCAGCTTCGAAATCCCTTCGGCAGCACGGCTTTTGGCGCGCGCGGCGAGCAGGCATTTTGACAAGATGTCGGCATCAGTCTGTCGCTCGTTGCCGTT
>JAYTWA010000016.1:0-7177 GCA_043743675.1 Sphingomonadales bacterium | reverse complement strand
CAGGTCACTGCGCTTGTCCCCGGCCCTGTCTCGCAAGTCCTCGTCGGCGGGACACAGACTGTGAAAAAAGGCGACATCCTCGTTGTGCTTGACGACAGCGATGCAAAAATCGACGTCGCCACAGCAGAAGCGACGCTGCGACAGGCACAACAACGCTATGGCCAGTCCTCGGCGATGGTCGGGGCGGCCCGCGCCAAACTCGAAGCGCGCGGCGCTGACATTGCAGCAGCCCGTGCGCGCGCCGCTGAGGCGGCTGCACAATATGACCGTGCGCGCATCGACTTGTCGCGCCGCGAAGCGCTGGTCGCAAGTGGCGCCGTATCGGGCGAAGAACTCTCCTCGGCGCGCGCTGCATTTGCGGCGGCGCAAGCTGCCCGCGCGCTTGCGGCTGCCGGTGTCGCGACCGCCCAAGCCACGCGATCCTCGGCGGGTAGCGACGTTATAGCCTCTGAATCAATGGTCCGCGGCACAACAATTGATACCGCCCCCGATGTCGCCGTCGCCCGCGCTCGGCTTGATGCGGCGCAACTTGCTCTATCACGCACAGTCATCCGCGCACCCGTTGGCGGTGTGATCGTCAACAAAACGGTGCAAGTGGGGCAGCGCATCAATGCGGGCACGCCGATCATGACCATCGTCCCGGTCAGCACGGCCTATGTCGATGCAAACTTCAAAGAGTCGCAATTCAAACGATTGAAACTCGGTCAGCCGGTCGAACTGCATTCCGACTTTTACGGCAAAGATGTCCTGTTCCACGGCAAAATTACTGGCTTCGCGGGCGGCACTGGTGCGGCATTCTCGCTGATCCCAGCGCAAAACGCGACTGGCAACTGGATCAAAGTTGTCCAACGCTTGCCCGTTCGCATCGCGCTGGATGCCGTCGATTTGAAGGCCCACCCTTTGCGCGTTGGCCTGACGATGACCGTTACTGTCGATACGCGCGGCGAATAAGCCGTGGCCAGCGCCGTCGCCGAACCCGCGCCCCTGACCGGACGAAAACTGTTTCTCGCCGGGTTCGCAATTGCGCTCGCCAATTTTATTGTGGTGCTCGACATCACAATCGCCAATGTCTCGGTCCCGCATATCGCCGGTGGTCTTGCGATTTCGCCAACGCAGGGGACTTGGGTGATAACCTCCTATGCGGTCGCTGACGCGATCAGCGTAATTCTCAGCGGCTGGCTCGCCGCCAGGTTCGGCGCCGTGCGTCTGTTCATTACCTGCCTGACTGCTTTCGGAATCTGTTCGCTGATGTGCGGTTTATCGAACAGCTTGACCATGCTGGTCATCTTCCGCGTGTGCCAGGGATTTGTCGGTGGTCCGTTGATGCCATTGTCGCAGACGTTGCTCATGCGTGTTTTTTCCCGTGCACGCGCCCCGCTTGCAACCACTGTTTGGGCGACGACCACTGTTTGTGCCCCGATTGCCGGGCCAATTCTGGGCGGCTGGATCAGCGACGGGTGGAGTTGGCCGTGGATTTTCTTTATCAATCTGCCCATTGTTGCGCTGTGCATTTTCTCGGCGATCCGCATGCTCAGGCCGTTTGAAACACCGATTGTAAAGGCACCGATTGACCGTATCGGCCTCCTCCTCCTGATTGTCTGGGTCGGCGCGTTTCAGATCATGCTGGATACCGGCCGCGAAGATGACTGGTTCGGTTCGGCCTCGGTCATCGCGCTGGCCGTTGTTGCCGTCATCGGTTTTATTGCCTTTGTTATCTGGGAACTGACGGCCGCCAATCCCGTGGTCAACGTCCGCATGTTTAGCAACCGGACTTTCGCAATCAGCACGGCGGCGGTGGCAATCGGCTATGGTTCTTTCTTTGCATCCGTGGTCATCACGCCGCTCTGGCTGCAACAGATTGTTGGCTATACCGCGACTGAAGCGGGCTATGTCCTCGCATTCGCGGGTCTTTTTGCTGTCATCGTTTCACCAATTGCCGCACGCCTGATCGGCAAAGTCGATCTCCGCGCCATTGCATGTTTCGGCGTTGTCTGGCTCGGCGGTGTTTCGCTATTGCGGACGCAATGGACCCTTGATGTTGGTTTCTGGACGTTCGCCTTTCCCCAAATTGTTCAGGGTATCGGCATGCCCTTTTTCTTCATCGGCATGACAACAATGGCAATGAGCAGCGTCGCCACGCGCAACATCACATCGGCAGCCGGGATCATGGCGTTCATGCGCACGCTGTCGGGGGCCATCGGCACGGCGCTGGTCACCACGGCTTGGGACATGACATCACGGGTCAGCCGGTCGGACATGGTCGGGCGGCTCAACGATGCGGACGGAGCACTGACCAAAATGCAGGCTAGCGGCATGTCAGCCGAACAGGCGCGTGTCGCGCTCGACCGCATGGTCGATGTGCAAGCCAGCACTGTTGGCGCAAGCCATGTCTACCTCTTTGCAGGCACCGCATTTGCCATTGCCGCCATCATTGTCTGGTTTGTGCCGAAACCAGTCAATGTTACAGGTCCTGTAGACACACATTAAGGCGCTTCGGGGCGTGACTTTTTTGCAACGCAGCATAAGAAGTTACGCGTTCGTCAACCACGCAGTTGCACCAAGTCACAGAGTCGCAACATAAGCCTCACAAGTAGCTTTCCGAGTCGGTGCAACTGTGCGCCACCATGGGCTTGTCGCCATTTAGGGGTTCAAAAATCATGCGTTACACTTTCTTCGCCAGCGTCGCGGTTGCGGCCATCGTGCTTCCGGGTGCCGCTTATGCGCAGTCAACAGGCACCGTTGATGCCGAAGAAATCATCGTGACGGGCGCGCGGACATCGACGGTCGAAGGAATCATCACCCCCCCAACGCCAAAGGCACAGACCGTCCTCGATCAGGAATTCATTGGGCGCCAGGGTGCAGGCCAATCAATTCTCAACACGTTGAACGTCGTCCCCAGCGTCAATTTTACCAACAACGATCCTTATGGCTCGTCGGGCGGCAACATTCGTATCCGTGGTTTTGACGGCAACCGCGTCTCGCTGACATGGGACGGTGTGCCCCTCAACGACAGCGGCAACTATGCGATTTTCTCAAACCAGGCGCTTGATCCTGAAATCATTGAATCAGTGAACGTCAATCAGGGTACGACCGACGTTGACTCGCCAACGGCCAGCGCAGCCGGCGGCACCGTCAACTATCGCACAATCAAACCATCGGAAGAGCCGAGTGCCTATCTGCAGGGATCAATTGGTGATTTCAGCTTTGCGCGCATGCTCGCCGTGTTTCAGTCGGGTTCGTTCACCCCGTTCGGGACGCAGCTTCTCGGTTCCGCGTCGTTCTCCGGCAACGACAAGTTCCGTGGTCGCGGCGCGATTGCAAAGCAGCAGTTCAACGGTCGCCTTTATCAGCCCATCGGCGACAATGGCGACTTCATCTCGATTGCTGGGCATTATAACCAGAACCGCAACAACGCTTATCTGGCGCTGACCATCCCTCAGGTGAACACCAATTATTTCCTCGATTTTAACGACAGTTGCGTCCGTCCGACGCCAGGCGTTGGTGTGCAGAACGAAACACTCGGCGCAGCGGGGACGTGCGGCAATTTCTATGGTAACCGCACCAACCCGTCGAATACCGGTAACATCCGCATCAATTCGCGCTTTACGTTAAGTGACAGCCTCACCCTGACGGTGGACCCCAGCTATCAATTCGTGCGCGCAACAGGTGGCGGACAGACTTTCACACAGGCTGAAAATGGCGCGTTGCTAAAAGGTTCATTTGTCACGTCGCCTGGTGTTGATCTAAATGGCGATGGCGATTTCGTAGATACGATCCGCTTGCACAACCCAAGTGTTACAAACACACGTCGCCTAGGCCTGCTCACCTCACTGCGCTGGGATTTTGCAGAGGGACAGTCGGTTCGTGTTGCATACGCGTATGACAATGCCCGTCACCGTCAGACCGGCGATTATGGTTTTCTTGACAATCTCGGTGGCGTTATCACGCCATTTGCTGGCTATGACGGCGTTCGCGTTCGTGCGGCTGATGGCGCTGCGCTCCAAAACCGTAATCGCCTTTCCTATGCCATGCTCAACCAGATTTCGGGCGAATATCGGGGCAAGTTCTTCGATAATCGCCTGACGGTTCTCCTTGGTATCCGGGCACCTTTCTTCAAACGTGAACTCAACCAGTTCTGCTTCACGCAGATTTCCAGCGGCAACCCGATCTGCACATCGCAGCCTGTCAGTGCAACGGCAGTCGCGGCACCCAATCTTTATATTGTAGCACCCGGCGTAATTCCTGCGACACCAATCCCGACGAACGCCGTTTATGCGCCATTCAAGGCAACTTACAAATATAACAAATTGCTGCCAAACCTTGGTCTTACATTCAATGCCACTGATGAAGTCTCCATTTACGGCAGCTTTGCGCAGGGGTTTTCAGCACCGCGCACGGACAATCTCTATCGCGCGACGTTCGTGAAAGTTCAGCCCGAAACCACCAATAATTTTGACGCGGGCATCCGTTACACAACACCACGTTTCCAAGCCGTTCTCGGCGGCTTTGTGAACAAGTTCAAAAACCGCATCCAAAGTTCGTTCGATCAGGATACGGGTATCACTGTTGATCGCAATATCGGCGATGTCGACATCAAAGGTGCGGAACTCAGCCTTGCCGTCAAACCGTTCAGCTGGTTTTCGTTCCGCGGTTTTGGCTCCTATATCGACGCGCGTTTGAAGGCAGACATTCAGACTGGGGCAATCACTTTCCTGCCGACAAAAGGCAAGTTCCTCGTCGAAACACCTGAATGGCAATATGGTTATAGCGCAACCGCTGACTTCGGTCCGGTTTCGGTCAGCGGCCAATATAAACATGTGGGCTCGCGGTGGTCGACCGATGTGAACGACCTGCGTGTGGGTGCCTATGACCTGTTTGATCTTAATGCGCGTGTTTCATTGAAGAGCCTTGGCCTTAAAAAGACCTATTTCGAAATGAAGGTCTATAACCTGTTCAACGCGCGTTATTTGGGCAGCATCAACTCCGCAACAACCGCGGGGGCGACCAATACGAACACGTCCTATTTCGTCGGATCGCCGCGCACGGTTCAGGGCACAGTCCGCGTCGGCTTCTAACGTCAATCATCGAACTTAAAAAAGCCGTCGTCCCCAATCGGGGCGGCGGTTTTTTATGTGGCGAGCGATGACATCGGACGCAGCGGCTTTGCCATCACCCTCCTGAGCATCGGTTCGAAAAAGCTTAAGCGTTCGCTGTCATAATCAGGATCAAACGCCGCCTGATCATATTTGCGGCAGAATTCTTCGCACGCATCCCAATGTTCGTGGCCGCGGTGCACATCGCGCGCGTCCCGGTCCATGCCGATATAGTGGAAATAATAATTCCCCTGGAACAGCCCATGCTGCGAACAGATCCAATGTTCCTCCTCGGTCACAAACGGCTTGATCATCGCCGCGCCAATGTCCGGGTGATTATAGGTGCCAATGGTATCGCCAATGTCATGAAGCAGCGCCATCACGACATAAGTCTCGGGCCGCCCATCCCGGTGCGCGCGCGTCGCGGTTTGCAAACAGTGCTGCAACCGATCAATCGGGAAACCGCCAAAATCGCCTTCAAGCAATTTCAGATGCGTCAATACGCGGTCGGGCAGTTTCTGCGCAAAGCCCAGATATTGGCTCGCGATAATCGCCCAATCTTCTTGCGTTGATTCCTCGAAATTACGGAATTTGGCACGGGGGCTATCCTCATAATCGGCCATTTCGACTCTCCTCAAACGTCAACCATAATCACTTGGTTCATTTATCCAACCGGTTGCGCTACCTAGAGTCACAATGCCCGCGCCCCCACCCACCCCGGCCACGTTCTTTACGGACAAGAACCGCGCGTTCTGGATGCTGCAGGCGGCCGGCTGGGCGGGTTATCTGCTGCTCCGTGCGGCGCAGGGTGTGGCGAACGGAATGACGATTTCGTTCTTCATCCCCGTCCTTGTATCGACCGCAACCGGCTATTCACTTACGCTTGTCATGGCCGCGATTTATCGCTGGCTGATCCTGAAATCACCGCTTGTCATCTGGACGGGCACACTCGCCACTGTCGCAACCGGGGTTGGTGCCTATTCGATCATTGACGCCTGGGTATTTTCAATGATCAATCGCGGCGGCGTTTTTGAAGGGGGTCTGGTGCTTGGCACCGTCCTTATCAACGGCCTCCTCCTCGGCGCATGGTCGGCGCTCTATTACGGGATCAACTTCTTCCTGATTGCCGAACGCCAGACGGTGCAACTGTTAAAACTCGAAGCCATGGCGTCGTCGGCGCAACTCGCCATGCTGCGCTATCAGCTCAACCCGCACTTCCTGTTCAATACGCTGAACAGCATTTCGACGCTGGTGCTGCTCAAACAAACCGACCGCGCCAATGCCATGCTCAGCCGTCTGTCGTCGTTCCTGCGCTACACGCTGGTCAACGAAAGCGAAACGCAAGTGACGCTTGAACAGGAGATTGAGACGCTGAAGCTCTATCTCGACATTGAAAAAATGCGTTTCGAAGAGCGCCTGCGCACATCATTCGACATTGACCCCAGTGCTGCAACGGCGCGCTTGCCGTCGCTTCTACTTCAGCCTCTCGTCGAGAATGCCGTCAAATATGCCGTGACGCCCATGGAGGAAGGCGCCGATATTTCGGTCACCGCACGCCTCGTCGGCGATCGCGTCCATATCACCGTGTCCGACACGGGACCGGGGTTGAATGACAATTCAGTTCGGCCCAGTTACTCGACGGGCGTTGGCCTTGCCAACATCCGCGACCGGCTCAATCAAGCATTCGGCGCGGATCACCGATTTGAGACACGCAACCAACCGGGGGGTGGGTTCGTTGTTACGGTGGAAATACCATTTCTGACTGAAATTCAAATGCAAGAGGCCGCATGACCATCCGCACCATACTCGTCGATGATGAAAAACTGGCCATCCAAGGGCTGCAACATAGGCTGGGTGCGCACCCCGATGTCGAAATCATCGACACTTGCCTGAACGGGCGAGAAGCGATCCGCGCGATCAAGACCCACAAGCCCGATCTTGTCTTCCTCGATATTCAGATGCCGGGCTTTGACGGTTTTTCAGTGGTGTCGGGCCTGATGGAAGTCGAACCACCGCTATTCGTTTTCGTGACGGCTTACAGCGACCATGCCCTGCGCGCCTTCGAAGCCGACGCGACTGATTAT
>JAYTWA010000015.1:0-2887 GCA_043743675.1 Sphingomonadales bacterium | reverse complement strand
TGCAAAACCGCTGTTACTTCGGTCATCGTTTTGGCGGGTTCAAGCGCTCTCAACTTGCTCGCATCCGCGGGCGTCTGGAACGCGATCTGATCGACGCCGTAAAGCTGCCGTCCGCTAAATAGCGACGGGTTGCCCGCCATGAACTTGTCGATGTCCGCCGCCGTCGGCACGGGGATCGTGTCATTGGTGCGTTTTGCCAGTTTTTCGACCAGTAGCGATTCCATCACGCGGCGTTGTTCGACAATAAAGGCGGGATCACGATCCAGTCCCTGATCTTTAGCGGCCTGCGCAAGCAAACGGCGGTCCACGAGTCGCTGGAGCAATTGCTGTTGCACAATCTTCTTATCGACACCTGCCGGCACCTGGGCATTGCCAAGCTCAGCGTTGAGTTCGGGCAATGAAATTTCTTCGCCGTTAACGATCGCAACTACCTGATCAGTTGGCTTTTTTGAACAACCCGCAATTGCAATGCCAAGCGCGACAGTTGCCACGAGTCCCATCCGGCGCATTGCGCCACCCCCATTTTTAGTCATATATTTTGCCTTTCGTGGTCGCTTGAATACATAGCCGATACAGGATAACATTATTATATTGCAACGAAAGCACGGCATTGAGCACGATTTATGACTGGCTGACTGTCGCTATCTTCGCGGGCCTAATCGTATTGTTCCTTCAGCGCTCGATGCAGGAGGCGCCATCGGACAAATTATGGCACTATCTTGTTGCATCGGCCGGGTGCGCCCTGACCAATTATTTCGGTAATGAAGGCATGCACTTGGTTGCCATTGCCGCCATTGTCGCAACGGGGGCTTTCGTGATCTATTTCATCCGGCCTTTCCCGATCTGAAAGCGACGGTCACGATGACCGACGTTTCCGAAAAAACTGGTAATCGCGGGATTTTCCGCTGGATTGCGCTCGCGATTGGCGTGATCGCCATCATCGCGCTTGCGCTCACGACCGGCACCAAACCGGATCAACCCCGCCCGCGCCGCGCTGTTACAGCTCCGCTTGATCCCAACAGCATCGAGCCCGCGCCACTCGCTTTCCAGCCGAACATCGCGCCCGAAGCTGCCGAAACGATCAATGCGGAACGTCCCGATTATGTCGGCCCGATTGTCCCGGCTCGCCCCTTCATCCCCAGTCGCGCACCCGAACGATTCCCCGATCTGGTCCGCGCCACCGATTGCCTGACACAAGCGGTTTATTATGAAGCAGCATCCGAATCGCCGATTGGGCAACGCGCTGTCGCCCAAGTCGTGCTCAACCGCGTGCGTGATCCGCGCTATCCCGCGTCCGTCTGCGGCGTCGTCTATCAGGGGTCTGAACGTCGCACGGGCTGCCAATTCACCTTTACCTGTGACGGCGCGCTCGCTCGCAAACCCGATCCTTTTCTCTTCGCCCGCGCGCGCATGGTTGCGGTTGCCGCTTTGTCGGGCATGGTCGAACCGCTCGTTGGCCTGGCCACGCATTACCATACCAAGCAGGTTGTGCCTTATTGGCGCACTGATCTTGTCAAACTTCGCACGGTCGGCGCGCACATATTCTATGGCTGGCAGGGGCGTGAAAAATCGTCCCGCGGCTTGCGGACGGGCTATGCCGGGATTGAACCCATTATTACGCCCAGTGCCAACATGCTGGGATTATCCCCGGACATTTTGCCGACGGGCGACATGATGGAAAACACACAAAATCCCTTTGCCGCGCCAATTCCCGAATCAAGATTAGCCGCGCCAAAGATGCAGGCACAGGATTTCGGCAAAATGCGTGCCGATGAAAATGCCGGTGAACTCAACATCGGCCAAAGCGGCGGCCTGGCCGCCGACAATCAGTCCGGCAGTTTGAATCCGCCCTAAGACGCTTTCCAAAGCAACTGCCGCGCCTTTGGCGATACTGATCCCGCCAGCTCCGATGCAAATTCACGCAACACGCCAAACGCCTTGTCAGTATCATTTTCAACGCAGGACATGCGCACCAGCACACCATCGGGTATGGCGCCTTTAAGATTGGCGACAACAACCGCCCAGCGCTGCTCTGCCCAGCTTGTCGGCAACGCAGACCCCAGCCGCGTCCAGTAAAGCACATGCTCGACGCGCAGCGCACTGGTTGCGGTAAATGCCCGCGCCGGCACATGATCGCCATTGGCAAAATTGATCGGCGCAATCGTCGTTTGGCTTAGTTGATAACCGTCAACAGGATAGCAAACTTCGGGGCGGTGCAGCTGCAACAACCCGTCTTGAACGCCGCTGTAGGCGATCAGGAACATCACAACCTGTCCGTCGGGCCGCGTATAAACGCGCGTCAGAACCTCGTCATACAGCCGGTCCGCCGTGGCATCGGGCGGCGGCAACACCAGTCCGCTGGTCGTTTCAAACTTCCATTCGCCAAAGTTTTTAGGGACCAGCGCATCAAGGCCGCCTTTGCCAAGCTGCTTTGGTCCCGCCTGTGGCTGGCGCGCATAGGCAACGCCCGCCGCGCCCAGCAAGCCAAGTCCGGTCAGGACATTACGTCGCGAAAGTCCGGTCGCGCTGGGTGCCCGATCCTCATTCATACATGCGCCTGTATTTTCTTGCGGTCGATCATACGCGACACCACCGAATCAATGCCGAATATGGTCAGTAGCGCCGTTACAAACATCGTCAGACCCGCAAAATTATGCAGGAAGCCCTGCGCCGCGGACTCGCTGACATGATAGGTCAGCAAGATCAGGATCAGCACGCGGACAAAATTTGCAAAAATCGCCACCGGTAGGATCGTCGCCAGCAGAAATACCGAATAACCAATCCGCGCGCCGCGTTGCAGATAAACATAAAAGCTCGAAATCGCTGACAGCGAAACAAGCGAGTTCAGCCCTGAACAGGCTTGCGCCACGAGCAATTGATATTGGCC
>JAYTWA010000014.1:0-2416 GCA_043743675.1 Sphingomonadales bacterium | reverse complement strand
AAAGCGCCTGACGAAGGCGGTCGGTTCAAAGCAGGGGCATCCCGGCTTATCGCCAATATGCTCGAAAGTTTCGATCAGGAACGGTTGGGCGGCATGGTTAAATCAGCCATGTCGGCGCGCATTCGCGACCTAAATCTCGCGCCGCTTCTGGGGCAGGCACTGAGCGCTGCGATTGCCGAACAGCGTCATTTACCACTGCTCGACGGGATCGTCCGCTGGGCGGGCAAAACTTTAGCCCACAACGACCAGCTTGTCCGCGACATGGTGCATAAACGCGCAGGCGGTATATTGCGCTGGACAGGCCTTGATGAGCGCCTGTCGAACGCGATCATCGACGGATTGCAGAAAATGCTCGACGACATGGCAACCGAACCCGACCACCCATTGCGTGCCAAGGCGGAGGAGGGTCTCGCAACACTCGCCCACGATTTGCAGCATGACAAGAAGATGCAAAAACGTGTCGCCAATCTGCGCGATGAAATTCTTGAAAACCCGGCCATGCGCAAATGGCTCGATGGGTTGTGGGAAAGCGCCCGTGCTGCCCTGCTTCGCTCTGCGCGCGATCCCGATGCGGCACTCGCGGGCAAATTCGGGGAAGCGTTACGCCAGCTTGGTGACACGCTTCAGAATGACGAAAAGCTGCGGATGACGATCAACCGCTTTTCCCGCCGCACTGCCGTCGGTGTTACGGCGGGCTATGGCGATGGGATCGTCAAACTCGTGTCAGACACTGTGCGCGGCTGGGATGCCGAAACAATCACGGGGCGCGTTGAAAATGCTGTCGGGCGTGACTTGCAGTTTATTCGCGTGAACGGCACTGTCGTCGGGGGACTGGTCGGCGTCGTGCTTCATGCCGTGGATGTCTGGCTTTAGGTCCGCTCACCTAGCATTCGCTCCCACGCCAACGCATCCCTCACGATCCCGTCAAGATCGGCATGTTTTGGCTGCCAGTCCAGCGTCGCGAGAATACGACTATTGTCGGCAACCAGCGCATCGGGATCGCCCGCGCGGCGCGGCTCCATGCGGCGGTCGATCTTCATGTTGGTTACGCGATCAACCGCATCAAGCACTTCCGTAACGCTAAATCCCCGGCTGTACCCAGCATTCATGATGTGGTTCTCGGTCGGCGATGCGATCAGCTTTTTAAGTGCGGCGACATGCGCATCGGCGAGATCGCTGACGTGAATATAGTCGCGCACGCCTGTGCCGTCAGGTGTGTCGTAATCAGTGCCGAAAACACTCACAGATGCGCGTTTGCCGGTCGCGGCTTCGGCAGCAATCTTGATCAGATGCGTCGCGCCTGCGGTCGATTGCCCCGCTCGGCCCAACGGATCGGCACCCGCCACGTTAAAATAACGCAGCGCGGCATAGTTCATTGGATGCGCCGCCGCGGTGTCGCGCAGCATCGCTTCAGTCATCAGCTTTGACATGCCATACGGATTAATCGGCACAGTCGGGCCGTCCTCGCGGACAGGGATCGCGTCGGGAATGCCATAAGTTGCGGCAGTCGATGAAAACAGGAAATGCGGAATACCTGCCATCACTGCTGCTTCAAGCAAGGCGCGTGTCCGAACAGTATTATTCAGATAATATTTAAGCGGGTCGCTGACAGATTCGGGAACGACGACAGACCCCGCGAAGTGAACAATGGCGCGAATGCCATGCTTTTCGATCGTTTCTGCCAACAGTGCCGCGTCGTCGATATTACCTTCAACAAACGGCACATCGTCGGGCACGGCGGACCGGAAACCCGTGACCAGATTGTCGATAACCACAACTGGCCAGCCCGCATCCCTGAATGCCAGCACGGCATGGCTGCCAATGTAACCGGCGCCGCCGGTTATCAGGACAGGCAGCGTCATTTTACGGCGCGGTTTGCGAAAAGCGGCGCATTGGCGGCAAAGATCATATCAAGAAATACCTTTGGCTTTTTCATCAAATTCGGCGGAAATGTTACTTTCAGCCCGACCGTTGCTGCGGCTTGCCCGGCGAAGTGAACGCAGTTTGATTTACCCAGATTATACCCTTTGGGCCCCCGCATTTTCCAGCTCGCGACCAGCGCCATCAACTGGTCATATGTGGCATCGGAAACGATGACCGAAAAATGCCGTCGGCTGCGGGCAAGATAACCGCCGTCTTTGGTTTCGACATCACCCTGTGTTGCTCCAAACAATGCCGCGTCAGTTGAGCGCGCCGTGAAGCCGTAATTGGTATCAATGGGGTCGCCGCCGCGTGCCAGCGTCCCTTTCACTGTGAACAACGCGTGCGGAAAAGCACGCATGCCCAGCGCTTCCATGTCATGCGAATAAAATGTCACTGCCACATCGGCGCGCGCTCTTGCTGGCAGGGCAGCACTCAAAAGCGCGAGCAGGAAAATCAAATACCGCATGGCGCGCCTATGGCCGTTTCAATATGG
>JAYTWA010000013.1:0-9278 GCA_043743675.1 Sphingomonadales bacterium | reverse complement strand
AATTGCAGTGCGCGCCTGCGAATCGATTGTTGCGCCACCTGCTGGAGCCGTGACGCGGACGGCGCGGGCTCCAACCACCTGCTGACCACCGATTGAGAGGTTTGCTGCCGTTATCGCGCCGCTTGTCCACAATGTTGCTCCACGTCGCACAGTTACGCCATCGGCAATGCTCCACGCCTGCATGCCCTCAAACGGGGCAACAAAACGCCAGCCGCCACTTGTCCAGGCCGCAATCGCACCAGGATGTCCCAGCCACGCACCCGTTGGTGCCAATCCTACAATCCAGCACTGCCCGATGACCGGCGACGCAGGAACGGACGCAGGAGCAACAGCCTGCACCACCGCCTGAACTGCTATATCAGCTAGAGCCAGCGCCTCATTATGCGTCACTTCCTTCTGCGCCTGCGCCGCGGCTAGCAAGGGCAGCTTCAGTCGATCCGTTACGAGTCCCATGTCGATCTCCTCAATTTGTTGAAACAACCATTGCCGATGCACGCGACACGCCCAGCGCGCCAATCTGCACAACTGCGATTGTGGCTGTCGCTGCACCTGCGGCAAAATCCGCCGCCCGCTCGGCGGCAGCATAAATCCAGGTTGACGAGCCGATTTCGGCAACAAACTCTGGTCGCCCGCTCGCAGTCTTGGTTACGCGATACTGCTCTCGCTCTTCGCCAATTGGCACATCAACCGCATCACGCCATCGCCAGCCCGCCAGCCGCCGGGCGTTCGCCGCAAACATCACGCCACCGACAATATCTGCCGCAACAGCGTCTTCAGCGCCGGCGTCACCCCTGACAGCCCGACCACCACGACCGCTTCGCCAAGTTGCTCGCGCGAAACGGCGTTACGCTCGACCAAGCAGTGCCAGAACAGCGTCACGATCTCAGTGATCAGCAGCCCCGTTCCCGCCGCCCGCTCAAGCAGTGCAAACAACGACCCCAATTCGCCTTCCGCCGCCACCAA
Organism: Sphingomonadales bacterium; assembly: GCA_043743675.1. Classification (GTDB taxonomy): domain Bacteria; phylum Pseudomonadota; class Alphaproteobacteria; order Sphingomonadales; family Sphingomonadaceae; genus Sphingomonas_O. The sequence continues at coordinate 8,315 of JAYTWA010000013.1, read as the reverse complement.
TGCTGCAAAGCTCGGCCGCAGCAAAAATTCGGCCTCGCCAACGCGCACCACCGCTTCACCGCGCGTGCTATTCACAACGTCACCACCGGCCCGGAACTTTCAAGGCTCAGGGTGTAAGACCGCTCGCCATTGAAATCCCCGGCATAGTCCAGCCGCGACACAAGGAACTTCCCCTGCATCCGCTCACCGCTTTCGAACGACAATTCGAGGTCGTCGATCACCCCTGACAGGGCATTGGTCTTTAACCGCGTCTCGGCGGTGGAGCCGGTAAACACCCCAGCACCCGACACGCTAACCGACCGTACACCCGCACCCGAAAGCAGCTCGCGCCACCCGCCCGAACCTTTGTTCGTAATAACAACCGCTTCGCCATTGATGCTAAGCTGCGTTGTCCGCATCCCCGCCACGGTCGAATACACAATCGGATTGCCGCCATTCCCTGTCTTCAACAGGAACGCACTTCCCTTTTCTGCTGGCATGATTTTTCTCCTAGTTTTCCAAAACCCGAACCCGGTGCTCAACCCGCGCCACACGCACGCCGTCGCGCTCGTCGCCTATCTGTGTTCGCATCAGCACCGCGCACGGCAAAGCCACCATCTGTCGTCGTCGCACCGGAAAAGCTCTTCACGCCGCCCGTCTCGCCACGCCGGACAAACCCGTCGAATGCCGTCAAATATGCCGGCTGCTCCGCCACCAATACGGGACGCTCCGGCTTCATTTCCACCGCGTCAAAGCTGTCTTCCAACGCATCGGCTTTCACTTCATAATCCATTCGTCTTCTCCTTGTTAAATTTCCACCGCATGCACGCGCGCCAGCGGCTGCATCGGCACTTTCACGACACTCACTTCGACCAGTTCAAGCCGTAAAAGTTCACGATATGTTCCCTTGCCTCCCCTCTGGATGCGATAGCCGAATGACAACCCCGACCCTTTGCGAACCAGCCCCGTCTCACGCACGGATCCGATCACGCGCAGTCCCTTGGCGTCCTCCGCCAGCATCTCGATCTCGCCAATCGGTCGCGTCCGGTCATGCTGCCACAACAACGGCACGGGTCGGTCCAGCTGTCCCGAAAACGCTCCCCGCCGCACCACATCGCCGCCGCGATCCACCCGGTCAAACACCGCAGCATACCCCGCAAACCTCATCGGATCACCAGCGCAAACAAGCCCGTCTTTACTGCAATCCCGATCAGCACCAACGCCAGACAGCCGCGCACGATCCAACCAATCACAGCATTACGCGCCGACTTCTTCGCATCGCGCCACGCTTTGAGCAGCTGCCGCAACTCGACGACATCCTCGCGCGCATCCTCGTCGGCCATCCGCCTCGATTGTCACGCGTTCTGGGCGCAGCGCAAACAGCTCAACCGGCGCGCCATCGGCCCCCGTCAGCACCTGAACAAACGCATTGCCATGCAATAACAATTGCATCGCGACCGTCTCCACCAACCCCTGCCCCGCCGTCCGCGTGCTCAACAGCGGCAGAACGGCGGGATCAGACGCAGAAACCGGCACCGACCCCACCCCTTCCGCCACCAGCCGCACCGCCCGCAGCGCCACAGGGTTATTCACATACCCCTCCCGCACCCGGTCTTCATAGCTGCGCGGAACCTCCGCCGCGCCCCACGAAGTGGCCCAAGCACGCGAAAGCACCGGACGCGCCACCGCACGCCCGGCTGATTTCCAGCCGAATAATTTCATTTTATGTGCTCCTGAGGAAAGTCGTTAAATCTCGGGCTGCTTCATGTCACAAAAACCAGATTGCACTCCAGACCAGACAAAACCAACCGTGCGGCGATCGTTACTGGATGAGACCGCCCTGCAGTCAAATAATCATACGCAAAGAGTGATGCGAACAACGCATTCCAGACGACCACGAAAAAGACCCACCATGCCGTGTCAACCGGGCTGTCCGTAAATTGCATTAATATCGGATCGAATGGGTCAAATGCGCGCGAAAGAACCGGCTCCATCATGAAAAATGTTCCAGTCAGCATAAGTCGCTTGTGCCAGTCCGGCCGTCGCCGGTTCAGAAATGCCAGTGCTATCAAAAGTCCGAACGTAAGCAGGAAAATCCGGTTGGTTTTGCCGACGACCTGCATGGCGTCCCATCCTTTCCAGACGGCAAAGAATAAATATCCAGTGCTGACGACGACCCCTGCGGCAATGAGCAGCGCCAAAGACCCAAGCGTCCTGTGCATCCTGATATTGCCCAGCGCGACAAGGTTCGACTGCGCAAATAATATGGCCATCCATGCCAGACAAAACAAACCATGGACGATGAACTTTGGATCGGCGTTACTTTTTTGCCCGATATTCGTGAACAAATTATCGGAAAAGCTCAACACCGTCAAAAGTAGCAAGAGCAGCGTTACAGCCCGAAAATAATATGTGCGGACGTTCAGCGTGAACCGGGTGTCGTCAATATGTATCGTCTCGTATCCCTGCCCCGCCAAGATCGCCGTCGCATGGATGCCTGATCGAGCCAATCATGGCCAGCCACTTCGGCCCGATGTCTTGGCCTGACAATGATCAGCCTAGCTGCGGACATCGCCTCAAACCACCCTTACCCTCGGTCCCACAACCCTTCGCCCCAGCATCAACTCCGTCACCGCCCACACCAGCGCATCCGCCCGATCCGGCGACCGCCCCGGCCCTTCATACGCGCCGCCAATCGCCAGCCCACACAGCTCATCCTCGAGCGCCGGAAACGCCCCCACATGGCGCACCCGGCCACGACCATACAGCGCGGCAACGGGTTCGGCCCGGGCCACTTTTCCCCGCGACGCATGCACCAATCGCACAGGCAATCCGCTGTCCGCCGCGCGCAGGACGCTGGCCACCATGTCGCCGCCATTATTCGCTTCGGCGACCACCCGGTCCGCCCCCTGCCGCGCCGCCACATCGGCGACCACCCCGGCCCAGCCTTCGGGTGACAGTCCCGAAACACTCGCATCCTCAATCACATAGCCAACATCGTCCGCGCCCAACCCGACGCAGACAATCCCACACGCATCGCCGTTCGCGCTCGCCGGTGGATCAACCGCGACGATCACCCGCCGCAAATCAGGCGCTGACCGCACGCGACAACCTTCAAGAACGTCACGCGACCACAATGCGCCTTCGACTTCTTCCAGCAATTCGCCGTCCATTTCCTGCCGTCCCCACCGCGTCCCCGCATACTCATCGGCAACCGCGTCGACGAAGGTTTCAGGTAAAAACAAATTGTCCTGCGTTGCGCCGCGCGTCACCACGACATTAGAAGCCATAATCAGCTTGCGGATCAACGGGACGGCGCGCGGTGTTGTTGTAATCAGCGCGCGCGGATGCTCACCCTGTCTCAGCCCAAGTTGCAAATTGTCCCAGGTCTCAGTCGGATACGCCCATTTAGCCAGCTCATCACACCACGCAAAACTATGTTGCGGCCCGCGTAATTTCTCCGGATTCTCCCCCGAATAAACAAACGCCTGCGCGCCAGATCGCCAAAGCAGCCGTCCGCGCGTTGGTTCCCACAGCGGGCGCATTGCAGCCGGGGACACTGCCAATATCCCGCTTTCGCCTTCAACCATCACGTTGCGCGCTTCGCTTATTGTTCCGGCAACCAAAGCAATCACCGTCTTCGCATTGCCTCGCTCTCCCAGCATACGAGCCCATTCAGCACCTGCGCGGGTCTTCCCAAAGCCGCGACCGGCCATCATCAACCATGTCCGCCACGTGCCCGACGGCGGGCGTTGACCCGGCTGGCACCACAACGGCCAGTGCGTGCGCACCGCTTCAACGCCATGCTGCTCGATCATGCGTCGTCGCATGGCGTGTGGCATTTGCGCCAACGTTTCCAGTGAACTCATTCGATTGCTGCCGCGCGAGCGGCAATCAGATCGAGCTTATGTTCAATGTCGATCAGGTCGGCGGCTTCATCGATATTTGCTGCGTCAGCCATGCCCACCACCCGCGCATAGACTTGTGGACGCCGCGCACGCAAAATAAACATCGCAAGATTATCCGAATAGGTTGTCACAGATGTGATCTGCTTCCCGCCAAACATTACAGGCTTCTCGACCCCATTGACCGCACGCTTCAGTAGCGCGGCTTCAAGATCGTCAAGCGCAGCGTTGATCGCATCGTCCCAGGCAACGCGGAACGTCTCACTTGCCGCCCGCCACCGATATGCCGTCGAAGACGAAATCTTCGTAGCTTGAGCAGCACGGCTAACATTGGCCGACCGCTTCAGCGCAGCAATGAACTTTTTTCGCTTGTCAGCAGGCGAAACTTTCACTTGGCCATCGGCCATACTTCCCTCCCAAACAGCAAAAGGGGCCGGAAAGCAGCTCCCGCTGCCCCGACCCCGACTCGCATTTCTGCATCGTTCACTTTTCTAACCAGACAGCGTCACGATGTCAAGATAAAAGTGCGTATTTGGTTATTTTATAGCTTACCGGCTCAAAAATGCCTTTTCCTTCGCAACCAATGTCGCAAAGCTCGATCGCGCCAAGATCGATGCGGCATATGCCGTGACCTTTGGATATGTGCCTGCGTCAATGCGGACACCGGCATGATCGAAATTCACAAACGGGCTCGCCACCGAAATGTCGGCCAGCGTAAGCCGGTTCTCGACGAGGAATCCGCTGTCGGGAATTACGCCCTCAAGATAATGGAGCAACGGCGGCAATGCTTCGGCCTCGGCCTTATCGGCGGCGGCAAGATCGCCTTCCATGCCCATCAGCTTTGCAACCACGCGATTGAAAAATATCGGCGCGGCGGCGGCAAACATGATTGTATCGGCATATTCGTCAAACCAGATTGCCCGGCCCCGCGCCCGTGCCTCGGCGGGGATCAGAGACTGCGCCGGATATTGCGCATCCAGATAATGCACAATCGCCGATGAATCGCACAGCTGGTAATCGCCATCTTCAAACGCCGGAATTTTCCCGAACGGACTCATTACCAGAAACTCAGGGGATTTCGGCCCCGGCGGTGCAACCTTGTTTTCCACCGCCAGCCCCTTTTCGGCGGCAAAAACCATGACTTTGCGGACGAACGGGGACAATGTGCTGCCGTGAACAATCATGGAAATTCTCCTGTTTCATGATCCGCTACGCCGCTCGCATATCAGTTTCAAGACGAAACTATCCTTATGTGGTGCGATCACGCTATGAGAGTGCCATGTTCAGCACACCCGCCATCGCCGCCACGCTCTGGGCCGTCATCCTCGGTGGTGTCGGCGGCCTGCTCACCGAAATCGGCCCCTGGTATCGCGCCCTGAAAAAGCCAAGTTTTCAGCCGCCTGACTGGGCATTCGGCCCCGCGTGGTCAATCATCCTCGGCCTCGCAGGCTGGGCGGCCTATATGAGCTATACCGCGGCGACCACAGACGCCCAGCGCACGTCGGTCATCATATTGTTCGCGGTCAATTTCGCCGCGCATTTCGCGTGGTCGCCTTTGTTCTTCAAATATAAACGCCCTGACCTTGCCCTCATCGAAGTCGTGTTTCTCTGGACCTCGTGCCTCATGCTGTGTGTCGTCCTGCGCCCGATCTCGGTCACGGCCAGCTGGATCGTCGCACCTTATCTGGCCTGGGTCAGCTTTGCTGCCTGCCTCAACGCGGCAATCGTGAAACTGAACCCCCGGAGACCCAATCAACGGAGGACGCTATGATCAGGACTCTATCGCTGCTAACCGCTGCAGTCATGACAATTGCTGCTGCACCCGCGCCTAAATGGTCCCTCGTCATTCACGGCGGCGCTGGCGTCATCGAACGTGCCAGGCTCAAGCCTGAGGACGACAAAGCGATCCGCGCTGCCCTTGCGCTCGCACTAGAAAAGGGATCATCCGTCCTGAAATCGGGCGGCTCGTCGGTCGATGCGGTGCAGGCTGCGGTCATGGTCCTTGAGGACGATCCGCATTTCAACGCCGGTCGCGGCGCGGTCTTCACGTATGAAGGGACCAATTCGCTTGATGCCGCGATCATGGATGGTGCCACGCGCAAAGCCGGATCGGTTGCCGGCATTTCACGCACCAAAAATCCCGTCACGGCGGCGCGCGCTGTTATGGATCACAGCCCGCATGTCATGTTGTCGGGGCCAGGCGCAGACGAATTTTCGCGCGAACAAAATCTTGAACAAGCCGACCCCGCTTATTTCGCCACACCGGAGCGTCGCCGCCAGCTTGACGAGCTGAAAGCCAAAAAACTTAGTTGGTTCGACGTTGACTTAAAATACGGCACGGTCGGCGCAGTCGCGGTCGATAACGTAGGGCATGTTGCCGCCGCAACCTCGACCGGCGGACTGACGGGCAAACGCTGGGGCCGCATCGGCGACAGCCCACTCATTGGTGCTGGAACCTATGCAGACGACCGCGCTTGCGCCGTCTCCGCGACCGGCGCTGGCGAATTCTTCATCCGCGAAGGCGTCGCCCATGAAATCTGCGCGCGCGTCCGGTTTGCAAAGGAAAAAATCGTCAAAGCCGCTGATACCGTGATGGCGGACGTCAAAGCACTCGGCGGCGATGGTGGTGTCATTGTGATCGGACCAAATGGCGAAGGCGGCTGGAGCTTCAACACCCCCGGCATGTATCGCGGTCGCATCTCGTCCACCAAACCCGCTGAGGTTGCAATCTACGGCGACGAATAAAACATCGTTGCAATTGACAACGGGTGTTGTCCGGGCAACGTGAAGCAGCTGTGCTTAATAAATACTGCAAACTTATGAGTCGCGTCCTCCCTATTACTCTGTTCGCGCTGCTGTCATCGTGCGCGACTGCGCCACGGCTCGGCACCGCGCCTTCGCTCCGTGCGCCTGATACACTGGCAACAGCGACGAGTTTCGGCACAGCGCACGGGCAATGGCCTGCCGATAACTGGTGGACCGCCTTCGGTGATCCCGCGCTCGACGCCCTTATCAACGAAGCGCTTACGGGGTCTCCCGATGTCGCGCTTGCCGCCGCTCGTCTCCGCGCTGCCGAAGCGATTGCACAGCAAGCTGGGGCCGTCCTTTTGCCCAGTGCCGGAATCGAAACCAGTGTCGGTGGCAATCAGCAAAGCCAGAATCTCGGCATCCCGCCGCAATTCGTTCCCGACGGCATTCAGGATACCGGTCGCCTCGCCGCGACCGCGTCCTTCAATCTTGATTTGTGGGGCAAGAATCGCGCCGCGCTCGCCGCTGCCACGTCTGAAGCCGAAGCTGCGCGGGTGGATGCGGTTCAGGCCCGCCTGCTCCTGACCACAAATATCGCTGCCGCTTACGCTGATCTTGCCGCCGCATACCGCACGCGCGACGTTCTGCTCGACGCTCTCAAAGTGCGGGAGGCAACCGCCACGCTGACGGCGCAACGTATGGCCGCCGGCGTCGATACCCGCGGCAGTTTGCGCCAGGCCGAAGCCCGCGTGCCGATTGCCCGCGCCGATATTCTCGCGATTGACGAATCCATGACTCTGATGCGCAATCGCCTCGCCGCGTTGCTTGGTGCCGGGCCAGATCGCGGGATTAGCATTGCCAAACCAACCCTGAAACCCGCCACCATCGCACTACCCGCTGATACCGGAATTGCGCTTATCGGTCGTCGTCCGGATATTGTCGCTGCGCGCCTTCGTGCGGAAGCTGCCGCCAAACGCGTCAAAGTTGCCCACGCCGATTTTTATCCGAATATCAATCTGACCGCTTTGATCGGCCTGCAATCGCTCGGCCTCGGACAACTCATCGATAGTGGCGCAACCATTGTTAATGGCGGCGCGGCTTTGACACTACCAATCTTCGACGGTGGCCGTCTTGCCGGTCGTTATCGCAGGAGCCGCGCCGATTTTGATGCTGCCGTTGCGCGTTATGACAGCACGCTTGTCACATCCCTGCGTGAAGTCGCCGATGTGCTCGCCAGCTGCCGCGCGACCGACGCCCGCCTGATCGAGGGTCGGCGCGCACTCGTTGCCGCCGATGAGGCAAGCGACATTGCGATCCTGCGATATAAGGGCGGCTTGTCGAACCAGCTTCAGGTGCTGGTCACGGCTGATGCCCTGTTGTCGGGTCGCCGCACGGTTGCCGAACTCGAAGCACGCCGCACAGCCCTCGACATCGCGCTGATCCGCGCGCTTGGTGGCGGCTATCAAATTGATGCAAATCCGGCAGGAACCCCGTAATGGCCGATGCAAATATGACTGATTTCGAAACCCCTGTCGCTGTTGACCAGACTGCCAAGCGCAAGCGCCTGTTCGGCATATTGGGTATTGCTGTCCTTGTGATTGGTGTCGCCATTGCGATCTGGTGGTTTGTCACACAGCGCGGTCGCGTCGAAACCGACAATGCCTATGTTGGCGCAGATTCTGC
>JAYTWA010000012.1:0-7284 GCA_043743675.1 Sphingomonadales bacterium | reverse complement strand
TGGCGATCATTGCGGGGTCAAAGCGACGGTTTGAAGGCACTGTGGACGAAGCGCGCGGGACGTTGCCCATGCGCGCACATTATGTTCCCTGTTCGGGTGATGACGCGGTTGCGGCCATGCTGCCTGCCGACGCCATGCGTAATGGCAAGGGCTGGCGCTTTACTGTCCCTGAGGGCGGGCCCGAACCTCTGTTGCTCAACCTGATCAACGCAGGGCATGGCATCGCGGGCCTCACGATGGAGCGCCCGGGCCTCCACGACGCGTTCGTTCGTATTGTGAACAACGCCAAGTCGGGAGACGACGCATGAACCGCCTGCTCCGCCAAATCGCGGTGATTGCGCGTCGCGATTTTCTCGCGATTGTCGCAACGCCGACGTTCCTGCTTTTCCTGCTGGCACCCGCATTCATGCTTAGCTTTGGCGTTGTCGGCGGATCAGGCGCGGCGCAAATGGGCGCATCATCGGCTGAAAAAGCTCGGATTGTGGCGATTGTTGACGGCAGTGACGCAAAACGACTCACCGCTGCTGATACAAATCGTCGCAGTTTATATCGTGCTGGAGAAGGCCCGCCAGTCCTGATGATCGCGCAGCCGTCGGATAATCTGAATAACCAAGTCAAAATGCTGTTTAACAGCAAGACCCTCGACGTTACGGCCGTTTTGAGCGGAGCGCTTTCTAACCCCCGCGTGACGTTCAAATCACCAAGCAAACGCCACGCCGATTATCTCGCGACGCTCGCCGATGATGTTGTCCGCGAGGGGCGCACGGGGTTGTCGCTCGAAAAGCGCATTATCACGGCGACGATCACCGAAAACACTGCCGCGCGGACCAGCGTGCGCGGGCAACAGGCATCGGGCTTCGGCGCGGTGTTCGGTATTTTCTTCCTTACACTGTTGCTTGCGGGCCAAGCCGTCGGGACGTTGGCCGAGGAGAAATCGAACAAGGTCATCGAAATCCTTGCGGCATCGGTTCCACTGGAGGCTGTGTTTCTCGGTAAGCTGATCGGCATGTTCGGCGTGTCGGTTGTGTTTGTTGCCTTCTGGGGCGGGCTTGCGGCGCTGGGCATCAACCTGTTGCCGCCGGGTGTCGTGCTGGCTGGGTTCGCTCCAGCGATAGGTGCGCCGATGTTCTTTGTCCTGTGCGGCCTTTATCTCGCGATGGCGTTCATGTTGCTCGGTGCGGTCTTCCTCGGCATTGGCGCGCAGGCCTCGACAATGCGCGAAATTCAGATGCTGTCATTACCAATCACGATATTTCAGGTATCGATGTTTGGCATTTCGGCGGCGGCAGCGGGTGCACCGGGATCGACCATCGCGACCTTTGCCGAGATATTTCCGTTTAGTTCGCCTTTCGCCATGGCAGCGCGCGGCGCGACGGATCCCGCGATCTGGCCGCATGTGCTGGCACTCGGCTGGCAGGCGCTTTGGGTTGGCATCACAATCTGGATTTCGGTCCGCCTGTTCCGTATCGGCGTTCTCAAATCAGGCGGCGGGTGGCGCGGGCTGTTTCGCCGCAAGCATATGACCGCCTGACGCAAACGCCCATTGACAGACCTGTCAATAAGGTTGCAGTCTGCAACCAAATAAACAGGAGAGAGTCGATGGCAACCCTGGCAGTCGAGCCCGAAACGGCCGTCGATCCCTATGACGTCAGCCGCGCCGAATTGTGGCGCGATTATCAATGGCGCGAACCCTTCGCCGAGCTGCGCGCCAAATCGCCGATCCACTACACGCCCGAGTCAAAATTCGGCCCCTATTGGTCGATCAGCACATATAAGCCGATCCAGCATATCGAAGCGCTGCCCAAGATTTTTTCATCCGACTGGCAGGTTGGCGGGATCACGGTGGCGGGCGACCCCATCCGCCTTGAAGAAGGCGAAGTCCGCATGCCGATGTTCATCGCCATGGACCCGCCGCAACACACCGCGCAGCGCCGCACTGTCGCGCCTGCCTTCACACCCAGCATGATCGATGTCATGCGCACCGAAACGGCGCAACGCACCGGCGAAATCCTTGATGCGCTCCCCATTGGCCAGCCCTTTGATTGGGTCGAGCGCGTGTCGATCGAACTGGCGACGGGGATGCTTGCCAAGCTGTTCGATTTTCCGTGGGAAGACCGCCACAATCTGACGCGATGGTCCGATGTGCTGGGCGATGTCGAGATGTTCGACACGCTTGAAAAGCGTCAGTTCCGCCTCGCCAATGCCTATGAAATGGGCACGGCGTTTCATGCCGTGTGGGAAGCAAAGAAGGGCAAGGAACCGACCAATGACCTGATTTCAATCATGCTCCATTCGGACGCCATGAGCCATATGAGCGAAGGCGAGTTCATGGGGAACCTTATCCTCTTGATCGTCGGCGGCAATGACACGACGCGCAATGCGATGTCGGCGCTGGCCTATGGTCTCGACAAATTCCCCGATCAGCGCGCCAAGCTGGAGGGCAATCCCGACTTGATCACCAACACCGCAAGCGAGATCATCCGCTGGCAAACGCCGCTTGCGCACATGCGCCGCACCGCAACCGAAGATACCGAAATCGACGGGCACAAGATCCGAAAGAATGACAAGCTGGCGATGTGGTATGTTTCGGCCAACCGTGACGAAAGCGTCTTTCCCAATGGGGACGACATCATCGTAACCCGAGAAAATGCGCGGCGGCATTTGTCATTCGGCTATGGTATCCACCGCTGCGTCGGCGCGCGTGTGGCCGAACTCGAACTGACAGTGCTGCTCGAAGAAATGGCCAAACGCCGCCTGCGCGTGAATGTGGTCAGTCAGCCTGAACGCGTGGCGGCGTGCTTCGTCAACGGTTATAAAAAACTGATGGTCGAATTGTCGACCTATTGAAGGTGAAACCAAATGGCCGATGGTCGCGTATATAACGGCACAGATGGAGCCCCTGACATGACCCTGAATCGCCGCAATTTTATCACGTCTGCCAGCGTTGCCATCGTCGGCGGCGCGTTCGCCACATCGGCTTGTGCCAAAGCTGGCCCGGCTGAGAAATTCGAACTGACTCTGACGGATGCCGAATGGCGCAAACGCTTGACGCCTGCGCAATATGCCACACTGCGCACGGAAGCGACGGACCGTCCGGGGAACAGCCCTTATTTGAACGAACACCGCGCCGGGATTTTCAGCTGTGCCGGATGCGCCCTCCCAGTCTATTCCTCGGCAACAAAGTTCGACAGCGGCACCGGCTGGCCCAGTTTCTACGCCGCCCTCCCCAATGCGGTCCGCAATCGCACCGATTCAACACTCGGTTTCGCCCGCGTCGAAGAACATTGCCGCCGCTGCGGTGGGCATTTGGGCCATGTCTTCGACGATGGCCCCGCGCCGACGGGCAAGCGGCACTGCATAAATGGCACAGCGCTGAAATTTACGCCGGGTCGGGCTTAACGGCGAAACGCGCGATCAAACAGCCGGAAGGTTTTGCGCCACCCTTCGGCACGTCCCTTCGCAACAGCCACGGCCTCACCGCCATTGGCCAAAAAAGGCGCGACGGGTTCGGTACCCGGTCCGCCAAGCGAATGACCTGCATCCGCCACAATAACGGCATCAGTCGCAAGGCCGGCTGCGGCCCGCACTTTGACAATGTTTGCGGCCATTTCGCCTGAGGGCCACACGGCATCTTGACCACCCCCAATAACCAATAAACGCCCGCGAAATTGCTCGATCGGGATACGTGCGGCGGCAATTCGTTCCGGATATTTGATCCGCCCCTCACGGTGCACTTTGCCGATGTCCATAGCTTCACCTTTGGCAGCTTTGGCAAATTCAGCGTCCATTCCAGCATATGGCTGGAACGGCAAAGGGGTGCCGCCAAATGAAAATGACGATCGCGATGGCCCAGAAACACCCCAGCCCTCCCATACAAGATCGGTCGGAACAACAGCGACGACAGCCTTGATCCAGTTATATCGGCTGGCCGCGATCAATGCGAACTCTGCGCCCTTTGACGCGCCCCAAATGCCGATGCGTTTTGCGTCAGCGTCACGCTGCCCACCGAGCCAGCGCTTGACCTCGGCGAGCCGATCAACCGGGATTTCGATAAAGTTTTTTGGCAGACCGGGCACCCTGTCGTTCGGATCATAGCCCGGATCATAATAGGGAAGCCCCAACGTCGCGTAGCCGCGCGCTGCAAATATGGGTGCCATTTCGCGGGCGACAGACGAACCGCCTTCGGAACCGCCCAGCACGATGACAATCGGATGCGGCCCCTTTGTTTTGGGTACGGCCCACACGGCACCGGGAAAAGGTGTGTCGCGGCGCATCGTAAACGTCGCAGGGTCAGGATCGGACATCGCCACTGCACTAGCGACGATCTTGCCGTCGATCCGTGCATTGATTTCAACACGTCCGGCAATAACATCGCTTAATATTGCGGGCCGTGCTTTGCCCGACCAGAATATGCCGAGCGGATTGATGCCGGTGTAACTGCCCTCAAGTGGGGGCACTTTGCCCAGATCGACTTGTCCGCGGGCATCAGTATCAAAGCGCGCACTGGCCTCATAGACATCTTTGCCATCGTAGCCGCGCCGGAACGTTTCGACCGCGACAACCGCACGTGGCGGCAGGCCCGTGATACGGACGGGGACCGGATCGGGCGCATTCAAATCAATGGGGACAATCAAGCGCGGCTTCGCTTGGGCAAAGGTTGCGGCCGACAACAAGAAAATGGACAATAAAAAACGCATCGGTCAGCTCCTTCAAAACAGAGCCAAGCTTTTATGTGCGTAAATTTGATCACAAGAAAAAAGCCACGAATGCGCAAACCGATCCGTGAACGGACACGATTAAACCATGAATGACCGCAGCGTTTGTGCGCCTGCACGGCTTACCTGAACAATCTCGCCATTGGCCATATGGGCAATCATGCGCCCGCCCCCGGCGGGCTCTGCACGATCAAGATGGTCGAAGTTCAATATTGTCGAACGGTGGATGCGAAGAAAGCGCACAGGATCCAGTCGCCTTTCGAACTCGTTGAGGCTCATGCGGACAAGGTGCTTGCTGGTCAGCGTCGATACCTCTGCATAATCTTGTGCGCCGGTAATCGTCACAATGTCGCGCACAGCGACCGGTACCATTTCATCGCCCGCGCGTGTCAGATAGCGTTCGAGTGGCGGGCCAGTCACGATGGCGACATTGGCCGTCTGCCGCCCCCCACGAATGGCATAACAAATTGCGGCCACGAGCGCATAAATGATCAGGCCCTGAAAGACCTGCCAAGTAAACGCCGGCCCCGAAAAGCCCGATACACTGAAACCCCGGCCACGCAGCCCACTAACAAATGCGAGCAAAACCAGCACCAGTGCATACCAAGTCGTCGCAAATGACAAGGCGAGCGCCACATGCATGGCCGCTTGCTGGGGCACACTACGCGGCATCACGTGAGCCTTCAGCAGCGCGCTTGTTGCCGCCGCCAGCATGGCCAACGGCAAGACATTGGCAAGCGCATCAACCATCGCGAGCCCAAGCGGCGTGTTGGTCGTCACGATAAAAACAAAGCTATACATAGCCCAGAGAAGCACTGTTCCACCAACCCACAGGGTCGGGCCACTTGGTGGTTCTCGGGTCATTCTGCTCGGCATGCTCTACCGGAAGTTATCGGCGTAGGCCTGTAGTTTGAGTATCTTCACTGGTGCTGGGATGACAGTCGCTGTGATGTTATTCTTGGCGGCATAGGCGTTTGCCGCATCAAGCGTTGGAAAGCGCAAACTGATCTGTCCACGGGTATCGCCTGATCCGGCCCATCCGGTTAGTAGATCGGGCTTTTTGGCCTCAGTTGGCTGAAACTCCAGCACCCAGCGATCGGTCCCGCTATGGCCCGATTGCATGGCGCTCTTGGGCTTTTGAAAGATACGTGCGTGCGACATTGGCGTTCCTTAATAAGCCCGCGCAATCGCAAATTCGACCGCCTCGATCAACGCCGATTTCGCTGTTCCGCCCGCAAACGGCCCCAGCGCATCAATCGCGCGTTGGCCATAATGCCGCGCGCGTTCAAGCGCGTCATCGATGGCACCCGTCTCGCGCAACAAACATATGCCATGCAACAGGTCTTCGTCGGACGCGCGCCGACCTTCCATCGCATCTTTCCAGAATTGGCGGTCCGTATCAGACCCGCGCGCATAGGCAAGGATCACCGGCAGCGTGACTTTGCCATCGCGAAAATCATCGCCGACACCTTTGCCCATGGTCGCCGCGTCCGACGCATAGTCGATGGCGTCATCGACCAGCTGGAATGCAATGCCAAGATTGCGGCCATAGGTGTCGAGTGCGGCTTCGACGGCTTCATCGCGTTCGGCAACAACGGCAGCGATTTTGCACGCAGCAGAAAACAGCACGGCGGTTTTCGCGGCAATGATATCGAGGTAGCGGTCTTCGCCGAGACCAACCTGGCGTTGCGCCGTTAGCTGGTTGACTTCGCCTTCGGCAATCACGGCGGACGCATTGGACAGGATACGCAGCACCTTCAGGCTGCCGTCTTCGACCATCAGTTCAAAGCTGCGGCTGAACAGGAAATCGCCAACCAGCACGCTGGCGGGATTGCCCCAGATCATGTTGGCGGTGCGCTTGCCCCGCCGAAGTCCCGATCCGTCGACGACATCATCATGAAGCAGCGTTGCGGTGTGGATAAATTCAACAGCGGCCGCGAGCTTATGATGCCGAGCTCCCGGATAATCGAGCAATTTGGCGCAAGCGAGTGTCAGCATTGGGCGCATCCGCTTGCCACCGCCCGCGATCAGATGCCCGGCAAGCTCGGGGATCAGCGGGATTTGCGACTGCATCCGGTCAAGGATCACTGCATTTACGGCGTTCATGTCCGCCGCGACAAGCGAAACCATCGCATCAAGCGAAGGAACACGGTCAGGTCGGATACTGTGAATCGTCGCAGTCATGATGCGCTTTCCTCTGGCGTTTTGCACACTTTAAGGCAAGTGCATCAGCGGGAGACACGCATGAGTGATACGCAATTAGAACAGTTTCGCGACAGCATTGACAATATCGATGCCGCGCTGGTCTTCATGCTCGCCGAGCGGTTCAAAGTGACGCAGGCCGTGGGGCGCTACAAAGCGGAAACCGGCCTGCCCGCAAGCGACCATGGACGCGAGACCACCCAAGTCGCGCGGCTTCGGCGGTTGGCGGAGGATGCAAAACTCGACCCCGATTTTACCGAAAAGTTTTTGCGCTTTATTATCGATGAAGTGATCCGGCATCATGAGGGGATGCGGGGTTAGAATTAAACTGCCGCCGGTAGCCGTAGCCTTGCGAGCAACCCGCCCA
>JAYTWA010000011.1:0-8545 GCA_043743675.1 Sphingomonadales bacterium | reverse complement strand
ATCCATGACTTCGTTATTGCCGATCATGCCCATTGGCGGAATATGCTGCGTAACGAGGACTGCTGGACAAATTTTATGAAGATCAGCAATGGTTTGATGATCACCGCCAACGATGGCGATTCGCTCGCCGGGTTGGATATGGGACGCGAACAGGGCTGCTGTTAGGTCACTGCCAGGAACAACATTAAGGGTGATGCCTGTCAAACGGGCCAATCGCGAGAGGATGCGGCTGTCGCAGAAACAATAATCAGCGTCGAAAACGGCTGTCCGAGTTCGGTAGCCCAAGTGGGTATCTCCCAGCCGGTCCATGCGGACGATATGATCGACGTTGGGCGTTACAACCGATGTGAAGTGTGGCGAATCTGCCGCGGCAACAAGCCGTGACACCGCTTCATCCCAGCGCAAATTTGTAAAATTGACTCCGACAAATCGAGTCATCGCATGCTCAATAGGCATTTTTGTCCCAGACCAACCGGAACACCGTTTCAATGATGATGCGGATGTCGAGAAAAGGCGACCAGTGCTCGATATAATAAATGTCATATTCAACACGTCGGCGGGCTCGGTCGAGGTCGGCAATCTCGCCGCGCAGCCCGCGAACTTGGGCAAGGCCGGTGATGCCGGGTTTAACCCGGTGACGTGCGGCGTATCCTTTCACAGCATCAAAATAAAATGCATCCTCGACACGCATTTTCGTCGCGTGGGGGCGAGGGCCGACAATCGACATACTCCCCTGAAGCACATTCACCAATTGCGGCAGCTCATCAATGCTGAAACGGCGGATGAAGGCCCCGACGCGCGTGACACGGGCGTCATTCTTCACAGTGCGCTGGGCACCACTTTCGTCCTGCGCGTCAACGAACATCGAGCGAAACTTGAGCACTTCGATCTCTGTGTTGTTAAACCCGAAGCGCAATTGACGAAATAAAACTGGCCCCGGACTTTCGATCCGTATTGCAATCGCGGTTAGTGCCATCAGCGGAGACAAGAGGATCAGTCCCGCCGTTGCAAACGCATAATCCTGTAATTTCTTGCCGATCAGGTCAAAGTCGCGAACCGGACGGCGCAGCAATGTCATCACCGGCAGCGATCCAATGACACCGAGGCGGAAACTTGATCGCAGTTCGAGTATTTCGCGGGATAAAACACACACGTCGATCGAAACCGCACTCAGTTGTTCGATAATCCGGTCGAGCCGGTCCTGTCCGACTTGGGGCAGTGCAATGATCACCTGATCCAGGTCGCCGTCACGCGCCATTTTCAGAATTTCGCTGAAGCCACCGACAAACATAGCGCCATTCTGTGGCGTGCGGTCGGCGCGTTCGCCACGGTCATCGGCAAAGCCGACAATCTTGAGATGCGGCAGACGTTCGAGTTCAAGCAGATCGACGACACGACTGACGACAGTGCGGTCAGCCCCATAAATCACAACACGCTGGCCGATAATACCCTGCTCCATCAGCCACCAAGCGAGACGGCGAAACGGGATGCGGCTGAGCATCAACAATGTCGCACAGGTCGCGACATAAATACCCGTCATTCCCGTCGACATTTCGGACGTCGAGCGAAGCTGTGTCGCGGTGAGGCCCGTCAAGACCAGCGCAATGGCAAAGTCGTAGACGCCGCCCTGACCAACATCGGATGCCTGGCCGCGAAACGTGGTGTAGCCGTCACGTGAAATCCGGATCAGGAAATAGTTGATCGCCAAAATGATGGCCGCATTCATATGAAGGGGCTGATCAATACTCCGGTCAAAGATGGATGCGTAGATTGCCATTGATGCAAAGAATGCAAAAATAAAGCACAGGACATCGGAGGCGATGCCCAGTGTCGTTAAAAGATTCGATGTAAAGCGCATGCGCCGTCGACGTGGCGCCGCTGCTTTCGTGGCTACGATCACGCCATCGCTGCTTTCAATCGGATCAGGCAAATCGCTCATCAGGCAGCCGGAAGCGGGCTGAATAAACCACGCATCTTGAACGGGCGTGACGGATTGGTGAAGCTGAAGTCGCGCACAGCAGCATCGTAACGCCGTTTCGCACTGATGATGCACGCCGAATCACCAATCTTTTGACAGGTCATTGCCAGCGTTTCCCAGCCCCATGGCTGCGACGCATTGGCATCGGCAAAGTTGCGGGCGGCTGCAATCGCGCTGCCGGAATCGCCCGCCGACTGCAAGAATTGCAGGTAGGCAGACAAGGCGCGGCGGCTGCGCGGCAGATCACGCGTCGCTTCGGCAAGCACCTGGCGCGCGCGCAACGGCTGATTATAAGATAAATAAGATTGTGCGAGTGTGATCCGCGCCTCGAGGAGCGAAGGGTCAGCAAGAATAGCCCCTTGGGCATCGGCATTCGCACGGTCAAAATTCTTTGCCGCAGCACCCCATTTCGCAAGAAGCATTAAGGCATTTGCGTCCTGTGTGCCCGAACCCGCACTGGTGATTGAATTGACAAGTTTCTGTGCCTCGGCGCGTTTGCCAAGGCCGTCCAGCGCAACAGCATACATGCCAAGATCATTTTCCGCAGCTCCGGTGCCTTGTCCAATCAGCGCCGCCGCGCGGGCATATTCCTTGCGCGTAATTAGATATTGTCCCGCCGCCGAACGCAGCGGTGAACCGGGTTGGTTGTTCAACCGGTCGTCGAGATAGGCAGGCTGACCGGCGGATTCGGCATTGTCATAGAATTCGAATGCCCATGCGATAAATTTTGCGTCGTCGCGCTTGGCAATAACCGTATCCGACCAAAGTTTTCGTGCTTCGGCAATTTTCCCCGTGCGATACAGAATATTGCAATAATCTAGCGCAAGGTCGCCATTGCCCTTTTGCTTGGAAAGGACATCGGGAAAGACCGACTGCATCCCCGCAACGTCGCCTTTTGCCCGATAAAATTGGAGCAGCGCAAAATCGATGCTCGGCTTGGACGCGGTATTTGCTGATGAGGCCTGAAGCAATTTTATGGCATTATCAATTTTGCCATCAACGGCCATGGCACGCGCTTTCAGCAGCAGGCCGGTTTCATCATTGGGAGATGTCGCCAATATCGTTTCGGCAACAGCAAGGGTGACTTCGGGTTCGCCCTTGTCGAGTGCGAGCAGCCCCTTGACGGCAAGTCCCTGACCATCGTCTGGCACCAGCGCCAGCAGCCGGTCAACTGCATCCTGCGCTAGCCGTGTCGCACCAATCATATAACCAGTATAAGCGAGGGGTCGGAGGGTTTCGGCATTACCGGGACGCAGCTCGTCCGCGCGACCAAATGCTGTGAACGCTTCGGGCATCTCGCCGCTCTGGAGCCGCATCTGGCCAAGAGCGAACCAGATGTCGGGGACATCATCGCGGATCAAAACGGCGCGGAGTAATTCGCGCTTGGCCTCGGCGGGTTTCCCGTCGCTAAGAAGTTGCTGCGCCAGAACATAGGCATCGTTGGCGCGCTCTTTTTTCGAGGCACAGCCCGACAGTGCCAAAAGCATGGCGCTCCCTAGGAAAATTGAACGAATATAGACGTTAAGCATAGGCAGTTGCATCATTTGGTCCTGGTGCTGCTATACGCCCATCAAGAATCAGTGCTATGGTGCAAGCAGTCGCGACGAGCAAGGTGATAGGCACATCATCAAAACCGACGCCGCGAAAGGGGGCAGAAATGCTACGATTTTTAGTTGTTACCATGTCTATTGCCTTGGGATTAGCCACTAGCGCTGTATCTGCCGCTGATGCGCCAAAGGCAATTAACCGTCCGTATACGATCAATCCGGGCGATGAAATCGAGATTTATGTCTGGGGCGAGGAACGGCTTCAAAGACAGGTTCGCATCCTTCCCGACGGCAGTTTTGCATTTCCGTTGGTCGGTCGCGTCATTGCCGCCGGGAAGTCGCCGAGTGCGATCGAAACCGAAATTTCGCAGGGGTTGAAAACACAGTATCGCGGTGAAGTGCCGCAAGTTACCGTTTCTGTTAAGGCGCCGTCAGGCATGACATTTTCGATGGTCGGACGCGTCAGAAGTCCGGGCAATTTCACGCCTGGTCGCTATCTCAACATCATGGAAGCAATTGCTTTGTCGGGCGGGCCGGACGAATTCGCAAACCTTGATAATGTAACGATCATTCGCAAGACGGCCACTGGCATAACGCTGATAAAACTTCGTCTGAGTGCCGCATTCAAAGGGTCACCGAACATAACGGCCGAAATGCTGCCGCAGATCGAAACGGGTGACACGGTAATTGTCCCATGATCCGTGGACCTATTGAGAGTCTTGCCCGTGTGATTGCGACGGCGCTGGCTGCGATGCCATTTTTCGGTTTGGCTGCGCGTGCGGAAACCGTGTCGGGGATCGGCGTTGCCGGCAATCTGGAATATTCGAACAATCCATTCCTGCTGTCGGCAAGCAATACCGAAGCTGTCCGCGCCCGTATTTCGCTGTCGCCTTTCGTCGAGGAACGGACCGCACGGTCGAGCTTGCGTGTGTCCGGCGATGCCTCTTTCTCAGCGTATAACCGCAGCTACCGCGATGCCGTCGATCTTGGCGCACAGGTCGGGTATAACAATCGCCTGTCACGACAGTTTTCGATCCGTGCGGGTCTATCGTTGAACAGCTCGATCAATAGTATTTATAATTCTAATCCAATTTTCGAGGCACCGTCGCCGACCAATGTCGTGCCGAAGGTTATCGACATCACCGTGATCGGTTTTCAGCAGCGTTCGACAAATGCCGCTGCCAGCACAGGGCTGACCTATTCGGTGGATGACAAGAATTCGATCTCCATCGGTTATAACGCCAGCGTATTGCGTTTTCCGCAGGGCGGCGGTCGCAATGAATATTCAAATGTCAGCCAGAATGTAAGTTATTCGCGCGTGATTAATTCGCGCACGACGCTCGGCGCATCAGTCAGCGTAAGCCGCGTCAATTATTTCGGCACATCTCTTGGCGATGCGCGGATCATCAGTCCGACGATTGACGGCACATTCCGGTTGGCCGCCAACTGGACATTATCAGGAGGTGTCGGGTTTTCGACGTCGCGGGTTGACATCGGTTTTGGAAAACGCACATCGACAGATCTTTCCGGCAATCTGAGCCTTTGCCGTAACGACACGCGGACAAATCTCTGTTTCAACGGCTCGCGCGCGGCTGCGGCCTCATCGTTCGATGGTGTCCGCACGACGACGACGGCGGGCATAACATATAGTTACCGGATTAATGCGCGTGACACGCTGTCCGCATCGGGCGGCTATAGCCGTTCGGGCGCACCTAAACTGCTGGTCGGGACGCCTAATGACTATTCATCGGCAACAACGAGCTTTTCACGGCGCTTTTCGAACCGTATGACAGGGCAAATAACGGGTGGGTTTTCGCGTAGCAACTTACAAGGCACGCGTAGCACCGCTTATGGGTCGATTGGCATCAACTACAGCTTTGGTAACCAATGATGACGACTGAACAGACAGAAACTTATGCAGATCCCGCGTCGATACTGGCGCAGGTTCCGAGCATTTTACTTCAACGCAAATGGTGGCTGATCATTCCGACAGTCCTGCTTTTGCTCGCCGGGATCGCCGCAGCCTATATTATTCCGGCACTTTACCGGTCATCCTCGACTTTGCTTGTTGAATCGGCTGATGTGCCGATCGATAAAGATGCAGGTGGTGGAGCCGAGGTCGTGGACCAGCGCCTCGCCAAGATTCGTCAGCAGATTTTGAGCCGTCGCGACCTGATCCAACTGATGGACAAATATGCGCTTTATCAAGGCGAGCGCGAATCTGATCCGCTGTCAAAGGTTGTCAGCAAATTTCATGATGCGATTGCTGTTACGCCGGTCAGCGCCGAGTTCCAGCAATCGGGTGGAAAAGCGACGATCGCGTTTACGGTCAGCTATGATTATCGTGATCCGATCCTGGCACAGCAAGTCACGCAGTCGTTGATTGACCGGATTGTTGAAATCGATTCAACAACAAATGTTGACCAGACGCGTGCGGCCGTGGCCTTCCTCAGCAAGCAGGCAGAAGACTTGCAGGGACAAATTACGCTTGTGCAAACGCAGCTTTCCGGGCTGAAAGCGCGCAATGGTTCATTGCTATCCAACGTCAATGTTCCGATGATGGGGGGCGGTGGCGGCGCTGATGGCCAGATTGCCATGCTGCAACGCGACAACGCGAATCTCAACCAACAGCGCGACCTTGTAAAAACGTCTGCCGAGCGTGACCCGGTTGTCTCACAGGCCGAGTCTGGGCTGGCAGCAGCGCGGGCAATTTATGCCGAAACGCATCCCGACGTGATCTTTGCCAAGCAGCGGCTTGAAGAAGCAAATCGTCTTGCCGCAACCAATGTGAAGAAAGTGCCGGTTGACAGCATCGCGCAGCAGATTGCTTTCAACAATAAGCAGATCGCGGCACTGCAGGCTGCCAAGTCGCAAGATCAGAATCGGTCATCGCAAATCTATGCAGCGCAATCGCGCGGCCCCGCCGTGATGGAGCAAGCGGCGCAGATGCAGCAACGGCTTGATGGATTGAACGTCCAGTTTCAGCAATCATCGACCCGCCTTATCTCGGCGCAGGCTGCCGCGCGGGCGGCAACCGAACAGCGCGGCGAGCGGCTTGTTGTCATTGATGCGCCGTCGCAACCTGATCAGCCGACATGGCCCAACCGGCCGCTGTTGATGGCGGGTGGCGGTGCGGTTGGTGCGGGGATTGGCCTTGCGTTGATCCTGTTGCTGGAATTGATGCGGCGACCCATTCGCGGATCAGCAGGGCTTGAGGATATTACCGGGGCGATACCGCTTGGCATTGTGCCAATCATTTCAGGGAAACGCGGCGACAAATCATCGGATGGGGGATCGTCGGGCTTAGGATCATCTGGCGGGGGCGGGCGCTGGCAATGGCTCAAGCGGCTGAACCCGATGACGTGGCGGCGTGCAAAACTGGCAATGGCTGATGGATGAAATTGGGGGCACCGGAAGTTCAATGACGACGATGCAAGAATCGCCGCAGCCTGCGGCGCGAACTGTCAGGCAGCCGCTTGACCTGTCGCGCGCACGACCCTTGACGATTGATCCCGAGATACTGCGCGAAGAGCGCGTGATCGGCTTCGATCCGACAGACAAGGACGGGCGCCCGTTTACGTTGCTGCGGTCGCGCGTTCTCGATCTGTGGCGCGGGCAGGGGCACAAGCTGATCGGCATAACATCGGCATCGCCATCGGCAGGAAAGTCGTTCATCGCATGTAATCTAGCAACATCGCTGGCGACGCTTCCGGAAACGCGCGTCGCGCTGTTCGATCTTGATCTACGGCGTGGGACGATTGCTCGCAATTTTGGGATTGAATCGGAAAATGGTCTTGAAACTTTTCTGAACGGCACGAACACAGACCTTTCGAGCATCGCCCGCAAAGTTGAAGGGCTGGCTCTGACCCTGTTTACCTGCGCGCAGGTTAGGGGGCATTCAGCGTCGCTTGTGACCGGTGAAAAGTTCGACGCGCTCGTCGCGGCCATGCGGACACTTCCCGATGATGTCCTTATCCTGTGCGATTTGCCGCCAGCCTTTGCCAATGATGATGCGAAATTGATCTGTGAACGGCTCGATGGCTATATCATCGTTGCCGAAGATGGCGTGACGCCGCGCAAGGCAATCAAGTCCGCCATGCAGTTCATGGAACCGTCGAAGTTGCTCGGTTCAGTCCTCAATCGCGCGCATGCCGGGCTGGAGGATCAATATGGCTATGGCAGCAAGGCCTATCGCAACTATTACGAGTAACTGCCGTGCGTAGGGGGATCATTTTGGCCGGTGGGTCGGGCACACGCCTGCATCCGCTGACGCTCTCAGTCTCAAAGCAACTGATGCCGGTTTATGACAAGCCGATGATCTATTACCCGCTGTCGGTGCTGATGCTGGCGGGCATTCGTGATATATTGATAATCACGACGCCGCATGATGCGCCCGCGTTTCAGCATTTGCTGGGCGATGGCAGCGGGTGGGGCTTGTCGATTTCCTACGCGGTGCAGCCGTCACCTGATGGGTTGGCGCAGGCATTCCACATCGGTGCGGATTTCGTCGGTAGCGATCCGTCAGCGCTGATCCTTGGTGACAATATTTTTTACGGCCATGGTTTGCCTGAAGAACTGGCATCGGCAGATGCGCGAACGTCGGGTGCAACGGTGTTCGGCTACCGTGTGTCGAACCCCGAAGACTATGGCGTGGTTGCTTTTGACGATGCCGGTCGGGCGGTTTCCATCGAGGAAAAGCCCGTCGAGCCGAAATCGAATTTCGCGGTAACGGGGCTTTATTTTTATGACGGCACCGTTGTGGATCGTGCCCGTGACCTGAAACCTTCGGCGCGCGGCGAGCTCGAGATTACGGATCTCAACCGCCTGTATCTCGATGATGGTTCGCTGAATGTGGAAATTATGGGGCGTGGCACGGCATGGCTTGACACGGGCACGCATGGGTCATTACTTGATGCTGCGGTGTTTGTTCGCATCCTGGAAGAGCGGCAGGGCCTCAAAATCTGCTGCCCCGAAGAAATTGCCTGGCGCGCCAAGTTTATTGACGATGCGCAACTCGAAC
>JAYTWA010000010.1:0-3460 GCA_043743675.1 Sphingomonadales bacterium | reverse complement strand
TACGGCCCGCCCGATCTGCTCGCCTGCCTCATTCGAAAAGCGGTAATGCACGCCGCCCAGCGTCCGCGAGAATGACACTTCGCGCACCCAGTCGTCCCATGTCGGTAATATCTGCACTGCGCTATTGGGAATCGATGATGAACTGACGCGGACACCGCCCGGTGGGGACGCGCCGGTTTCCGATTTCATGACTTCCGCGACGGACCCGGCATAGGTGCAATGGCCGCAGGGATATTCGGGGTGGTTCGGCGTGTTGATGAGGGGAACCCACGCCGGATCGACCGCCGTCGCAGGATTGCCGTCGTCCTGCGCATTGCGGATTGCCGTAACGGGACGCCAGAAATTATAAAACAGCTTGGCCGCGCTCGTTGTCATATAGGCATCGTCAGACGCCATGCCGACCAGCGCGAACATGCGTGCATTCTGAACCAGCGTCCGCCCTGGTGCATCGGCCACCAACTGGAGACTCGGCATCAGATCAGGCGTGATGCGATACCGCGCCATTAGGGATTGTTGCTCACTCCGTGCTGGGCTGGTTTTGCCGCCAAGCGTTTTGACTTCGTTATAATCGCGTGCCCACCGTTCACTGGTCAGCGCGGGCGGCGGCGGCGGGCGCATCGCTTCGACGCTGGTGATCACCCATGGCTTGAACGCCACAGCGAACGGCTGGATCACTGGCAATGCTGTGCCGACATACACGCCAGCAGCTGTGCGCGGGCGGTATTGGATTTGGGCTATCGCCGGGTCAATCTGCCCTGCGGTAATCGTTAGCTTTGCCGCCGCTTCGCCGGTCAACCGGCCAGCATCGCGCGCGACGGCATCGCTCACGGCATTCATGGCGATGTGATAACTATCATCCAGACCCGCCTTTTGCCCCGGAAAATGGCGCAGCAACACCTGATAGGCAGCCGTGATGGCGGCGGCATCCTGCGATGCTTTGGGATTAGCCTGCGCCAGCCCGAGGTAGCTTTCATACCGCCGGTCGATGGCATTGGTTGCTTCGAACATGGCAAGCGCGACTTCGGTCGACAGGTGCGCATGATCGGGCGTCGCAACTGCACCATTCGCTGCCGGCACGGCGGATGCAACTTGGTCAGCGTAGGCCATCCAATCGCAAATTGTGTCCGCGCGGGCCGGCATCGATAATGTCGGTGCCGCCATGATGCAGGCGATAAAAGCAAATCCACGCATTATCGTTCTCCCTTGGCGATTCCTCTATTGCCCGATCAATCATCTGTCTTGGACGGAAGCGACAGCGTTACCCTTATAATTTCCGCCCGATCAGTTCTTTCATGATCTCGTTGGTGCCGCCAAAAATCCGCGTCACGCGCGCGCCGCGCCACATTTTTGCAATGGGGTATTCATTCATATAGCCCGCACCGCCATGGAGTTGCAGACATTTGTCCATGATTTCCCATTGCAATTCAGTGTGCCATAGCTTGGCCGCTGCGCCTTCTTCGGCGGTCAGTTCTTTTTTCAAATGCCGCGCAATCGCCCAGTCAAGATGTGCCCAGCCGACTTGCAGTTTCGACTTCAAGTCCGCCAGTGTGAACCGCGTATTCTGGAAATCGATGACGGGTTTGCCAAACGCCTTGCGCTCGCGGACGAACGCCACGGTTTCGTCATAGCCTTTCTGCGCTGACGCCTGCGCGCTGATCGCAATCGACAGGCGCTCCTGCGGCAATTCGCTCATCAGGTAAATAAACCCCTTGCCTTCCTCGCCCAGGCAATTGGTCATCGGCACGCGGACGTCTTCGAAAAATAGCTCACTGGTGTCCGCTGAGTCCATGCCGATCTTGTCGAGATTGCGACCGCGCTTGAAGCCTTCGCGATCTGCCTCGACAAGGATGATCGACACGCCTTTCCACGCGGGTTCGATGTCTGTGTCTGTCTTGCAGCAAACAAGGATCAGGTCCGCATTCTGACCATTGGTGATGTAGGTTTTTGATCCGTTGATGACATAATGATTGCCATCCTTTTTTGCCGTCGTGCGGATGCCCTGAAGGTCGGAGCCAACGCCGGGTTCGGTCATCGCAATCGCGGTGATTGTCTCACCCGAAACGAGCTTGGGCAGCCAGTGCTTTTTCTGCTCTTCGCTGCCGTAGGACACGATATAATTGACGACGATGTCGGACTGCAGCGAGAAACCGAGCGACGTGCCGCCATAGGCAACTTCCTCATCGATGATCGCATTATAACCGAAATCGAGGCCAAGGCCGCCATATTCTTCCGGAACCGTGGGGCACAGCATGCCGACTGCGCCTGCCTTGGGCCAGATTTCTTTCTCGATGATCCCGGCTTCGTCCCACCGCTCGATATGTGGCACGACTTCAGCTTTGATGAAGCTGCGCACTGAGTCGCGGAAGGCTTCGTGATCTTCGGTGTAAGCAGTGCGTCCGGCGACATCGAGCGTCATGGTTTCATCCTCTGTTTGCTAGGATAATCAAAACCACTGCTTTACGCGCACGTCAACCTGATTTGCTTGGCCCCTCTACCCGATCATCCGATTGACCACGCTTTCAACCAGCGACAGCGGCACGCCGCCCGTTTGCACCAATGCATCGTTGAACTTCGCGGCATCGAACTTTGCGCCCATCGCCGCCTTCGCTTTATCGCGCAGCGCCACGATTTGGTTATGGCCGACTTTGTAACCACAGGCCTGCCCGGGCGACACGCAATAACGGTCGGTCTCACTGGTCATCGCGTTACGCCCCTTGCCGGTTTCCGCGACGAGGAAATCAATCGATTGGTCGCGTGTCCATTGCTTCGAATGCAGCCCGGTATCAACGACAAGGCGACACGCGCGAAACTGCTGCGCCTGCAAATAACCAATCCGCCCGAACGGGTCGTCCTTGTACAGCCCAAATTCGTCCATCAGCTGTTCGGCATATAAAGCCCAACCTTCGACAAACGCATTGAAGCCCATCATCGAACTGATCGTCGGAATGTCCTTGCTGTGCTCGGCAAGATAGGCACCTTGCCACGCATGGCCGGGGATTGCTTCGTGCGCGGACAGCGAGGCCAGCTGGTATTTCGGCCACAGCTTGGTTGTCTTCAAGTTAACATAATAAATTGCGGGCCGCGTGCCATCGAGCGAGGCAAAGTTCATATACCCCAGCGCCGCACCATCCTGAATATCGGGCGGCACGCGTTTGACATCGACCGGGGCTTTCATCGCCATGTGCGAAATCTGCGGCATCAGCGCGCGCTGGGCCGCGATCTTTCCTTTAATGTAAGCAATCAACTGCGCCCGCCCCGCATCATCATCGGGGAACAGGAAGCGGGGATCACTGTTCAGCGCGACCACCCGCTCGCCGACAGTACCCTTGGTCATCCCCTGCGACTTCAGGATCGCGTCGATTTTTGCCTTGATCTCGGCATTCTGGGCGATGCCGGTTTTGTGGATTTCATCCGCGCTTAGCGTCGTCGTGGTGCCTAGCCGCAGGCCATAAGCATAATA
>JAYTWA010000009.1:0-5573 GCA_043743675.1 Sphingomonadales bacterium | reverse complement strand
GCGGCAGCGCGCAAGGCGACTGCCGCGACCGAAGCTGTGGTCGCTGCGCAAGTTGCAAAGGACGAAAAAGCAAAGCGCGCGCTGGCCGCAAAAGCCAATCCGGCGCGGTTGTGGGTCCAAGTGGCGACCGGCAGCAATGCACGTGGGCTTAGCATTACATGGCGCAAGATTCGTGACGGCAATGCCACACAGCTCAAGCCCTATGGCGGGTATAGCGTGGCGTTCAAATCAACCTATCGCGTGCTGGCGGGCCCCGTGAAATCATCAGCGGATGCGCGTGCGCTGGTCAATGCGCTGGGCAAAGCGGGCGTATCGGCGACAACGTACAATAGTGAGGCCGGGCAGGAGGTCATAAAGCTGAGCGCCAAATGACACCGCACGCTTCGTATGCCAGTGATCCTGCACTCAGCCGGGGTCGGCTCCACTTTGAAACTCTGGGTGAATTGCGGGGGCCACGCACGGCGTTTCAGCGAGATCGCGACCGGATTATCCATTCAATCAGCTTCCGACGGCTGCGTCACAAGACGCAAGTGTTTGTCGCGCCCGATGGCGACCATTTCCGCGTCCGCCTGACGCACAGTCTTGAGGTTGCACAGATTGCGCGCACGATGGCGCGGGCGTTGGGGCTGGACGAAGACCTGACCGAAGCGCTGGCGCTGGCGCATGATATTGGGCACCCGCCCTTTGGTCATGCGGGCGAGGATGCACTACAGACGGCAATGATTGGGGTTGGCGGGTTTGACCATAATGCGCAGACCTTGCGTGCGCTCATGACGATTGAAGCCCCCTATCCGCGCTGGGCGGGGCTTAACCTCAGTTGGGAAATGCTGGAAGGGTTGGCAAAGCATAATGGCCCGGTGGTTGCGCCGAGCTGGGCAATGGCAGCAGCGGATGCGACCTATCCGCTTGATCTGACCAGCCATGCGTCCTTGGAAGCCCAGATTGCGGCGGTTTCGGACGATATTGCGTATGACAATCATGACATTGATGACGGTTTGCGGTCGGGGATACTCGAACGCGATGCTTTGCTCGCGCTGCCATTTGTTGCCGCACGCTGGGACGAAGTGCGGCGGCGCTATCGCGACGTAGCCGAGGCGCGGCTGCTCCCCGAACTGATCCGCGCGCAGATTGGTGTGATGGTCAATGACGTTCTTGTTGAAACGCGGTCGCGGGTGGCGGCAGCGAAGGTCTCGCGCGTTGACGACGTGAGGGCCGCTGGGCGTCCGCTGGCTGGGTTTTCGGATGCGATGCAGGCCGACGAGCGGGTCTTGAAGCGATTTATGTATGACAATCTTTATCATCATCCGCGTCAGATTGCGGTTGCCGACCTCGCCAGCATGATCGTGCGTGGATTGTTTGCCGCCTATGTTGCAGACCCCGCGGTGCTGCCCGAAAGCTGGCGCGCGTCGCTGCCGGATGCGGAGCCTGCGCGCAGCCGACATATCGGTGATTTCGTGTCGGGCATGACGGATCGCTATGCTGCCGCACGTTATCGCGAACTGGTGGGTCCGGTTGATTTGCCTGACGGTTTCTGAACGACGCTGAAACTAAAGTCGTGTCGTTTCCGTCCAATCGGCAACACGCGGTTCCATGTTATCTGGTAACCTCAAATACAGCAGGAGCGGCGCATGGGCAGCGAAATCGAAGACATCGGCCTTTCGTTGTTAAGCGAAATTGTCGGGTCCAAAGGCTGGCTGAACGAGGAAGCCAATGAGCTGCTGATTGGGAAAATGGCGAGCGGGGGCCGCAATCGCCCGCACCCCTGGTCGACGCGCTATGACTATATCTGCTGGAGCGGTCTGACGGATCGGACGTATAATGCGCGGCTACTGCCCGCGTCGCCCTATCCACCGACGGATGCTGTGGGCACGAAACGCCCGCCGCTTGCCGATCTCGTCAAACTGTTCGTGCCCGCCGACACCGGACAGCGGCTGTGTCCGAAATCGACCTGCCTGTTCCCTGCGTTTGCGCAATATCTGACCGATGGTTTTATCCGCACGCAGGTGGCGAACAACGATATATTGGAAGACCGGCGGCGGACGACGTCGAACCATGAGATTGACCAGAGCCCGCTTTACGGGCGGATCGAGTTTCAGACTGATGCGTTGCGCCTGAAATCGGAAGCAGGAGGCAAGAAGGGTCGCCTGAAGACGCAAGTGATCCACGGTGAGGATTTTTCGCCTTTTCTGTATGGCGCGGACGGCAAGGTGAAGCCAGAATTTGCCAAACTCGATCTGCCGCTGGGGATCGATAACCCATGGGTGAAGAAGGAAACGCTGTTCGCGGTCGGCGGTGATCGCGTCAATTCGACGCCGCAAGTTGCGATGATGAATACATTGTTCCTGCGCGAGCATAACCGGCTAGCGGGACTGCTCGAAGCCGCCAAGCCGACATGGGACGACGAGCGCGTGTTCCAGACGGCGCGCAACATCAGCATCGTGATGTTCATCAAGATTGTGATCGAGGACTATATCAATCACATCAATACCTCTGTCTTCAAATTCCGTGCGTTGCCTGAAGCCGCGTGGCGTGCGCGGTGGAACCGGCCGAACTGGATGACGGCGGAATTCAGCCTGCTCTAC
Source organism: Sphingomonadales bacterium (assembly GCA_043743675.1). GTDB lineage: Bacteria > Pseudomonadota > Alphaproteobacteria > Sphingomonadales > Sphingomonadaceae > Sphingomonas_O. Next base: position 2,991 of record JAYTWA010000009.1, on the reverse strand, counting down.
CGCTGGCACTCGCTGGTGCCCGAACATATGGTCTGGGACGGGGTGAAGGTTCACGGGATGGACCAGCTGTCGGACAATAGCTTGCTGTTGCAGCTGGGGCTGGCGGGCGCGTTCGTGAATGTGTCGGCAAATACGGCGACCGAAATGGGGCTGGGCAATTCACCAAGCTTCCTGCAACGGATCGAGGGGATGGCGATCTTTCAAGGGCGAACCAACAATATCGCGAGCTTCAATGACTACCGCGTGGCGATGGGCAAGGATCGGGTCGAGAGTTTTGCCGAGCTGGTCGGCACATCAAAAAATGCCAAAGAAAACGCGCGGCGCACGACTCTCGCGGCACAATTGAAGGCGCTTTATGGTTCGGTCGACAATGTCGAATTTTACGTTGGCCTGTTCGCCGAAGCGCGGGGGCGCAATGGGCCACTGCCTGATCTGCTACTGTCGATGGTCGCGATGGATGCGTTTTCACAGGCGATGACCAATCCGCTGCTGAGTGAACATGTCTGGGGCAATAAGGATAATCGCAAGCTGGCGTTTACCGATCTGGGGCTTGCGGCCATCGAACAGACCCGGACGCTGGCGGACATATTGGGGCGTAATTCCCAAGGGCTTGCAGGGCGATTTGTTGGCATGACGCGCAAGGATTTCGTGCGAGAATAGGGAGGGGTTTTGGGGGCGGGCTGACCAAAACCGCTTTCCGGAGAAGATTTGTTTCGGCTTGTCGCTTGTGCGACATCGTTTCCATGATCCAATCCCCACACATCATTCTCGTCGGCGCTTCTGGTCTCATCGGTAGGTTGCTTGTCGCACGATTGGTAAATCAAAATCTCACCGCAATCGGTCGCCGTGCTATCCCCGGTATCGCAGACCAACGCGTCGCCCCCGTGGCGGAATGGACTGCGCTGGTCGCAACCCTCAAGTCTGATGTCGCCATTTCCGCGCTTGGCACCACAATCCGCGCGGCTGGGTCGCGAGACGCTTTTGCGGCGATTGATCATGATGCTGTGGTTGCTTTTGCGCGCGCCGCCAAGGATGCGGGGGCGCGACATTTTATCATGGTGTCGTCAGTTGGTGCGGGGGGTGCGAGTTTTTATTTGAAGACCAAGGGGCGGGCTGAGAGGAGTGTGCGGGCGATGGGCTTTGCGCGGGTTGATATATTCCGGCCCGGGCTGTTGCTCGGCGAACGGGCGGGGGACGTTCGGCCCGTCGAGCACTTGTTCGCGGCGATAAGTCCGTTGACCAATGCGCTGACGCCGCGCGCGTTTGACAGTCTCCGTGCAATTGCGGCGGATGATGTTGCGGCGGCCATGTCGCGAGTGATCGGGGCCGAACCCGATGGCGTGTTTATCCACCATAATCGTGAGATGCTGCAAACCTAACGTGTGACATCCGTAGTTTCCGTGATTATGCGGATGATCATGCCCGAACAGACGCCCCTCGAAGCTTTCAAGGCTGTCCTCACTGGCACCGCGCGCGCGATTGCGCATGAGCCCGAAGTCGAGCTGGCGTTTACGGCTGACGCGCCCAGCCAGGTGGGCAAGAACATTAGAGTGCCGATGCCGGGCCGTGCTCTGCCACCCGAACAGGTTGCCGAAGCGCGCGGGTTTGCTGACGGCTTTGCCCTTCGCCTGCGCCATCATAATGCGGGGGTTCATGCGCGGCTCGCGCCGACCCCGCCGGTTGCACGCGCCGTGTTTGATGCGGTTGAGACAGCGCGGATCGAGGCGCTGGGATCGCGTGGCATGGCGGGCATGCGTGCGAATCTGAACCATGCGCTTGAAATGCGGATGCGGTCGGACCCGATCACACGGGCCAAGGCAAAGGATGAAGTGCCGTTGTCGACCGCCGTTGCGCTGTTGCTGCGCGAGCGGCTGACGGGGGAAGCGCCGCCGCAGGGGACGGAAAGCGGTTTGGCGCTGGTTCGCGACTGGATTGAGGATGCGGGCGGATCGGACATGGATGCGCTGGGTCTTGTCCTTGACGATCAGGCCGCGTTTGCATCGCTGGCGACGAAGCTGCTTGAGGATTTGCAGCTTATCGAAGGCGACATGGTTCCCGATGATGAGAATGATGACGGCGACGACGACGGTGAAGAAGACAGTCAGGACGACGCCGACGGCGCGGATGATGACAGCGATGGCGCAGGGCAGGTCGAGCAGCGCGGTGAAAGCGAAACCTCCGAAGAGTCGGAAGGCGAAGGTGAGACTGACGGGCAGGAATCGGCCGACGATGATATGGCCGATGGCGGCGACGGCGAACAGGAGGGGATGCTACCCGTCCGCCCCAATCGTCCGCCCGTCGATCTGACGCCGGGCTTTGATTATAAGGCATGGACGACCGCGCATGACGAAGTGATTGCGGCGGACGAATTGTGCGATGCTGACGAACTCATTCGCCTGCGCCAGTATCTCGATCAGCTGGTGCATTTGCAGGGGGCCGTGACCAAGCTCGCCAATCGGTTGCAACGCAAATTGATGGCACAGCAGAACCGCAGCTGGGATTTTGATCAGGAAGAGGGGATGCTCGATGCGGCGCGGCTGGCGCGGATCGTGACGTCACCGGGGCATTCGCTGAGTTACAAGATCGAGCGCGAGACCGAATTCAAGGATACGGTCGTCTCGCTGCTGATCGATAATTCGGGGTCGATGCGCGGGCGGCCGATCTCGATTGCGGCGATTAGCGCGGACATCATGGCGCGGACGCTTGAACGCTGCGGGGTGAAGACTGAGATATTGGGTTTCACAACGCGGGCGTGGAAAGGTGGGCAGAGCCGTGAGACATGGCTGGCGGCGGGGCGTCCTGCTTTGCCGGGGCGGCTGAATGATTTGCGGCATATCGTCTATAAACCGGCGGATGCGCCGTGGCGGCGGGCGCGGACCTCGCTTGGCCTGATGATGCGCGAAGGGTTGCTCAAGGAGAATATCGATGGCGAAGCGCTGCTCTGGGCGCATAGCCGCCTGATCGCACGGCCCGAAGAGCGCAAGATTCTGA
>JAYTWA010000008.1:0-6109 GCA_043743675.1 Sphingomonadales bacterium | reverse complement strand
GCTTGATGCGATGGGGATTGAAGATGTGCCACTGGTTGGCGTTGCCAAGGGGCCAGACCGCAATGCTGGGCGTGAGACGTTTCACTTAATTGATGGGCGCGAGATCAACCTACCGATGAATCACCCGGTGCTTTTTTATCTCCAGCGCCTGCGCGACGAAGCGCACAGGTTTGCTATTGGGGCGCACCGAACAAAGCGGGCGAAAGCATTGGTGACATCGACACTCGACGATGTTCCGGGCATTGGTCCCGCTAGAAAGAAGGCACTGTTGATGCATTTCGGAACGGCGCGCGCGGTAAAAAATGCCTCGCTTGAAGACCTGCAGAAAGCGCCGGGCGTGTCCGAAATCGTCGCGCGGACGGTCTTTGATTTTTACCATGCGAACGTTGCAACATGATCAAAACTTACGACATTATAATTTTGGGGGCAGGTGGCGCAGGTCTGATGTGTGCTTCAATCGCTGGGCGACGAGGCAAGCAAGTGCTGGTGATCGACCATGCCGATGAGCCGGGTAAGAAGATCCTTATTTCAGGCGGTGGCCGGTGCAATTTTACCAACATCAATGCGACGCCTGAACAATATATTTCGGCAAATTCGCATTTCGCAAAATCAGCTCTGCGCCGCTACCAACCCTTGGATTTCATATCGCTGGTCGACCGATATGAAATTGCCTGGCATGAAAAGACGCTCGGTCAATTGTTCTGCGATGGTTCTGCAAAGCAGATTGTGGCGATGCTGATGGCAGAGTGTGCGTGCGGGAATGTTACCTTTGCGTTCGGCGACAGCGTTGCCGATGTCAGTCATGCAGATGGTCAGTTTACGATCAGACATGGTGAAACATTGTCACAAGCACCGTCGTTTGTCATTGCCACAGGTGGACCATCAATACCAAAAATGGGTGCGACCGGTTTTGCTTATGATCTGGCCCGCAAATTCGGATTAAAAATTGTCGAGCCTCGCCCGGCGCTCGTGCCATTCACGCTTGGCGGCGCAGACGTTTTGTTCCGCGAACTTTCCGGCGTCTCCGCTTTTGTGATGGCGCAAGTTGGGAAGATGACATTTACGGAGAGCGCGCTGTTCACGCATCGCGGTCTTTCGGGGCCGGCGATGCTGCAAGTCTCATCCTACTGGCGGCACGGTGATCCGGTTGCAGTCGATTTTGTGCCCGCATCCGTGCCGGGTTGGCTTTGTGCCGAAAAGCGGGCGCGTCCGCGCGGCACGATCAAAGCGCTACTCGCACAGGCGCTGCCAGCGCGCCTTGCCGACACATTGGCGGATCGGATCGGAGAAGTGCGGCAACTTGCCGATTTGACGGATCGCTTTTTGGAAACGACCGAAAAGCAACTGTCGCATTGGGAATTCCATCCCAATGGAACAGAAGGTTATGCCAAGGCCGAAGTCACAATTGGTGGCATCAGTACTGACGAATTATCATCGCAAACGATGGAAGCGCGCAAAGTGCCGGGACTTTATGCCATTGGTGAGGCCGTTGATGTTACAGGCTGGCTGGGTGGCTATAATTTTCAATGGGCCTGGGCAAGTGGGGCCGCAGCAGGGCAGGCCATTTGATTAATCACGTCCAAGGGCATGGCGGATGCGCCGGACGAAACGAAAACTGGACGATTTAATGATGTTACTCGCTGGATAGCGTTTGGGTGATGCAGGTTTCAGTCCTGCATGGCGCATAATTGCGTTCATGCCGCGAGCTTCGGCTTCCCGATAACTATAGGCGCTGCGCCACGTAATCGAAAAACTGATCGACACATCAGGACCGTTCTGCACCCAATGCGGAGCCATCAATGGCACATAAATGCCATCACCGAAGGCAAGATCAAAGCATTGTCCTCTCGCCGCATACTGCTCATCCCAATGTAAATTTCGATGCCCCGCACCCGAATGCAGGCGTTCGTGAGCATCCGGCGGCGCGATTTCTTCATCATCGCCGGGAAATATTGTCATTGATTTGGTGCCGCGTAGTTGCAGCAGAATGTTATGTTCGGGATCGAAGTGCAACGGCGTTACTGAATTGGGGCTGGAGATAAAAATAAAGGCTTCCTGTTTCAGCATAGCGCCAGTTTTTGCGGCTATTGGCGCATCAAGCTCGGCGAGCGTTTTGGCGAGTAGGTCCCCGTAGGCAGGGTCCTGTTCGACAAATTTCAGCACCATCCACGACCCGTTTGTTTCGATCCCTCGAATAGTATCTGCAATCGACAGGCCGTTGCCGGGCACATCATCAAACTCGATACCGAGCGGAAGGTCGCCGCGGTTATATTCGATGTTTTTTGTGTTCATTCGTCCAGCCAGTGCAGCCAGCGCATCAAGCGTAAACAGGGGATGCTTCGCTAAGTTATGCCGCACTTTACCGGGCGTATCGGGGTAAAGTGCCGAGAACATACCGGTATCAGGAAACGCCCTCATTGCCGCCCTCTCAAATGCGCGCGTAATGTTTCTATTCCGCGCGCCGCATGAAACACAGCTTTACGCCGCGCGCCCGTTAACGGCACTGTTACACGCACAATATCACGTCGTTCAGCCCATAGACTGTTGATCATAGGATGATCTTCGACAGCGCAACTATCAGTCCAATCGATTTCGCTGCGGTCAAGTGTCTTCAGATTTTCAATTTTGATCAGCACCCCTGGAGAAAAACGAGCATATTCCTCATCAAACGCAATTTTGAAGGCATATGCGCCAGGTGACGTAATAAAATTGACCAGCATTGCGATGGGTTTGCCGTCAAGTGTCAGTCGCAACATCTCCACCTTATCCGCATGATGCGCGCCTGATATTGCATCTTTGAAAAACGCCTTCGTGGCGGGATCGCCGTTTAATGCTGACCCTTCGCGTCCCTTCCAGCCTGAGGCTTCTAATTTGAGAAAGTCGTTGATCCATGGATCAGAAGAGTCAGTGCTCGCGAGTTTGTCGAAGGCAACATGACCCATTTCATCAAGGCGTGAACGCAAACGTCTTATCTCTTTGCGCTTTTTAGGTCTGACATTTGTTTCGTAATATGCCTGCGGGGTGAGAATGCTTTTTAATAGTGCTCGTTCGCTGCGGTGAACAATATCGGTGCGCCGTGTCGACTCTAGCCCTGCGTAGACGGTTCCGGATGGGTCCAGCCCGACAATATGAATAAAGTTTGGTGCCCAGTCGGCATCATCGAGCAGGTTGAGTGCTGCGTTCCAGAAAATACGCTCATATTCGGCGCGGACAAGCGGAACGCCCATGAAACTATGATAATGCAGCCAATTTTCGATGTGTCGAACAGGCATTCGACCATATCGTTTAGCTAATGTCACAGGCATCAAACCGAGAAGCATGTCGTCACGCCACACACTAATCAACCGGTCCGTTGGTTGAGCATTCAAATGACGGATCGCAGGACGCATAAACCAACATTCGGCAAATGGATTGGGTTCGCTTGCGGAGGTAGCGAGAGCCTGCCACGCCACGTCCCATTGGATAGGTATAGCATTAAGTGGTACAATTTTTGTTACTATTGAACCGCTTGGTATCTTCGACAGGGCCGAAAAGTTCATGCGGCTTCAAGGGCGGTGGCAATTTCGCCTGCGCGAATTGGTAATACGCCGTGGTTCGCAAATAAATTGAATACACCATCCCACCACAGCCAGAAGCGTTTCAGGTCAGCCGCATTGCGTACATAAGGCGTGTGCCCCGGCACTAAGGTTGGTGTGTGGAAGGACAGGCTAAACAGTTGATGCCCCGTGTCGAGAAGTTGGCGAATGGCGATCAGCGCATCATTCAAGCGCACCCCCTCCGGAGTCAGTGGCACACGATCAAACAAGCCGGTACGCGCCAAGAAGCCGCGTGCGGGGGCGAAATCCTGCACACGCAATTTGTGACGCAACAAGCCTGTACAGGTCGCAGTCAAAGGCACTTCATGAAGGTGCTTATTGATCCGCCAAGGCCAAATCGGGTGATCTGAAAAATCAGGGCCACCCTGTGCACGATAATCAAATGATGCGCGCACAGATACGTCGAGGCGATAGCCCTCGTCGGCAAGTAACGCTGCTGTGTTGGGGCCTATGCCATAGCGACCGGCTCGATAAACTGTGGGGCGAACCCCGGTTTCGAGTTGGATTTTTTCGGTCAACATCTTGATTTTGGCAGCCTCAAGCGCACGCGGCAAGTTGCCGGTATAGCTGTTTGCGGGCGAAACTTCCTCATCAAAGGGCGGATTGACCCATGGGTGCAGCTGTGTGCCAACATCGCAGCGACCCTCTGACACCATCATGCGCATAATGCAGGCGCTGTCAGGATTTGCGACCACTGGCCAATCGACCAAATAAGTCGGTATGCACCCTGCGTTCGTAAAATATTGATTGGCTAGGGGCAAAGCGTCAATGGCTTCGGTTGATGTCGCGTCCCGCCGGAATGGTCCTTTCCAATCGAACTCTTCTTCCGCATCTGCAAATATTGCGAAGCGACGTCCTAAATTTTCCGGCAGCACGACGCGCGATGATGAGGGTGGCGGCAAGTCAAGCCGCGCTGCATTCGTTATGGTCCGTTCGGACTGAATGACAGATCCCCAATGAAACATTTTGCCCCCAACGCCTGAGCATTAGCAGCCATGTTGTTTCACAATGCTTACCGCATCGAAATTTGATGGCATAGGGCATTCATGCAAATCCGCACGACTGCAATTATTGTCGCCGTCCGTTCCCATGGCGAACATGGCGCTATTGTCCGAGCGTTAACCGCCGATCATGGTCTTCAGTCCGGCTATGTACGCGGCGGGCGTTCACGGCGTATTCGTCCGATTTTGACTGTCGGAAATGTTGTTGAGGCTGAATTTCGTGCGCGCAATGAAACACATTTGGCGTCACTTGATGTCGAATTGGTGATCAGTCGTGCGCCGTTGCTTATGGAGCCCCTTGCAGCGTCAGCTATCGAATGGGTGACAGCACTTGCTGCGGTCGCCCTTCCCGAAGGGCACCCGTATCCGCGCGTTCATGATGCACTGGATGGTATATTAAGCGCTGTGGAGGCCGCACCGTCTGCGCGAGGATGGATTGGCGCTTTGGAGCAATATGAAGCGCTGATCCTGACTGAATTAGGGTATGGCAATCTTGATGCCGTGGGATTGACCAGCAACGGCATTCGCTTGCGTGGAGACCTGCTTACCGGGCGTCGTGCTGACATCCTTTCCGCGCGTGATCGCCTGATAGACCGCATTGATCGTGCAATGGGGCGTTGACCGTTTGCCTTTAGGAACGGCAAGGGGGAAACATGAAGCGCAGAGACGGTCAAAACCCCGAGATCACCGCCAAATGGCGACCCGCAACGCAAGCCGTGCGCGGGGGCACTGTGCGGTCTGAATGGGGCGAGACAAGTGAAGCCCTGATCCTGTCGTCGGGCTATACATATGATGATGCCGAAACTGTGGCAGCGCGTTTTGCAGGGGAAGCGGCGGGGCCGACGTATTCGCGATTGCAGAACCCGACGGTCGAGATGCTGGAGCATCGCATCGCCCTGATGGAAGGGGCCGAGGCCGCGCGGTGTCAGGCGACGGGCATGGCGGCAATGACGACTGCGTTGCTGTGTCAGCTTGAACAGGGCGATCATGTGGTTGCGGCGCGGGCGGCGTTCGGCTCATGTCGCTGGTTGACCGACAGTTTGTTACCGAAGTGGGGGATCACGACGACCACCATCGACAGCCGCGATAATGATGCTTGGAAGGCCGCAATCCAGCCCAATACCAAAGTTTTCTTCTTCGAAACGCCTGCCAATCCGACGATGGATATTGTCGATATGGCTTATGTTTGCGGATTGGCGCGCGAACATGGGATTACTTCTGTCGTCGATAACGCTTTTGCGACGTCGGTGCTGCAGCGGCCGATGGATTTTGGCGCGGATGTCGTGGCCTATTCGGCGACCAAGATGATGGATGGGCAAGGACGGGTGCTTGCCGGGGCGGTTGCGGGGTCAAATGATTTCATCAATAACAAGCTGCTGCCATTTCAGCGCAATACGGGGCCGAACCTGTCGCCGTTCAATGCTTGGGTGGTGATGAAGGGGCTGGAGACGCTTGAGCTGCGCGCGATGCGGCAGTCGGAAAGTGCACTGACGGTAGGGCGGTTCATGGAGG
>JAYTWA010000007.1:0-3387 GCA_043743675.1 Sphingomonadales bacterium | reverse complement strand
ATCCAGTGTGCGCTCCCCGGCCCGCTTACCGCGAACATCGCGACCGTCGAGGCGCATGTCCGCGAGGCGGCGCAGCATGGGGCAAAGATCATTCTGCCGCCCGAATTGTTCGAAGGGCCGTATTTCTGCCAGACAGAGGACCCCAAGTTTTTCGCGCAAGCCAAACCCGTCGCCGAGCACCCCAGCGTCATCGCGATGCAGCGCCTCGCCGCCGAACTGCAAGTCTATATCCCGACCAGTTTTTTCGAGCGCGACGGACAGCATTATTACAACTCGCTCGCGATGATCGACGATGCGGGCGCGATCATGGGCGTCTATCGCAAGAGCCACATTCCCGACGGGCCAGGATACGAAGAGAAATTCTATTTCCGCCCCGGCAATACCGGCTTCAAAGTGTGGGACACCAGATATGGCCGCGTCGGCATCGGTATCTGCTGGGACCAGTGGTATCCCGAAACCGCGCGCGCGCTGATGCTAATGGGCGCGGACATCCTGATGTTCCCGACCGCGATCGGCGATGAGCCCGAGGCGGAGGATCTGGACACGTCGCGGCTCTGGCGACGCGCGATGGTGGGCCATGCCGTGTCGAACGTCGTGCCGGTGGTGGCGAGCAACCGCATCGGGCCGGAGTCTAATGGTTCCGGGGGCGATCAAACCTTCTACGGCCACAGCTTCATCACCAACGAACGCGGCGATTTCGTTGGGGAATTTGGCGCGGACGAGAGTGGTGTCCTGGTCGCCACGTTTGACTTAGCGGAGTGCGCGAAGAACCGCGCGGCATTCGGGTTTTTCAGGGATCGGCGACCCGATCTTTATGGGCGGTTGGTGGAGGACTTTTAGCTTTGGCAGCACCACAAGAACCACCGCCGCGCATTGAACCAAGGTTGCGAAGCGCTCCAAAGATCCGCCAACTTTTCTGGTGCGATTTTCCGCTCGATGCTCAACTTCCCGAATTTTGGAAACGACGGCCAGTGATTGTTTTGTCAGGTTACAACACATTGTATGGCGCTGTAACATTGATACCGTGTTCAACGCAGGCACAGCCGGGTAATAAATGGGCATTTCCACTCGAAACGACTATTGATGGTCGAGCCGGATGGGCGATCTGCGATAAAATCTCGACTCTTGCGGTGAGCAGGCTTTTGCCTGACCGAAACGGCATCGTTCGTATGCCTCAGCACGAATTTGAGCGGTTGTTGGCAATCGTGTTGGGCCGTTTGCCAAAATTACCGATGGGGTGACTCGTCAACTTTTTGTTGACATTGGTCGCCTATCGCCTATGTAGATTACACCTGCGGCTTCGAAAGGATGTCCGTTTCCCGCAAGGGAACTAAGTGCTAAAGGGAGCCCTCACCGGCTCCCTTTGGTTTATGTAAGCTCTACCGCCCGCGCAAAAACCGCTTCAAACATATCCGCCGTCAACCGCCCCGTATTCTGGTTATACCGCGAGCAGTGATAGCTATCGATCAGGATTTGCCCACCCGGCATCCGGTGTTCAGCCAGATGCGCGAACTTTGCTTTGGGGAGCCGCCCGCCGAGCACTTTGACCGCCGACTGATGCGCAATCGCGCCCAACGCCACAAATACCCGCGCATTGGGCAGTGCCGCGATAGCATTTTCAAGGAACGGGCGGCACGTCCGCACTTCCTCGGGCGTCGGCTTGTTTTCAGGGGGCAGGCATTTGACCGCGTTCAGGATGATCGCGTTTTTTAAGGTCAGGCCGTCGTCGGCCTTTTTGCCATACACCCCTTCGGACAATCCGAATTTCGCGAGCGTCGCATACAGCAGATCACCTGCAAAATCGCCGGTAAAGGGCCGCCCCGTCCGGTTCGCGCCATGCTTGCCCGGAGCAAGGCCAATGATAACGATTTCGGCTTGCGGATCACCGAACGCAGGCACCGGCGCGCTCCACCATGGCGGGAATTCCGCACGGCAAGCGTCACGAAAACCGGCGAGCCGCGGGCAGAGCGGGCAATCGCGCGATGGCTCGCGGTCGGGGATAGGGCTTTCGGGGACCATCCGCACGCGTTAGGGCGCACGCGTGGGCACATCAACCTATCTCATCGGCATTGGCTCAAACCGCATTCACGCACGGGCGCGCGTTGCCGCTGTGATGCCCAAAGCTCTGCGCCGATCACGCATAATCACGAGCCGCCCGATTGGCCGCGGCACGCGCAACTATGCCAACGCCGTCGTGATGATCGAGAGCAATCACAAGCCCGACGCGCTGTTGAAAAAACTAAAAGATTTGGAACGCAGCTATGGTCGCCGCCCCGGTCGCCGCTGGGGAGATCGTCCGCTTGATCTCGACATTATCGCGTGGAGCGGCGGTATCTGGGCTTCACCCAGTCTGACGATCCCGCACGTCGAATTTCGCAAACGCCACTTCGTGCTTGCTCCAATGGTCGAAATCACCCCTGACTGGCGCGACCCCGTGACGCATTTGACCGCGCGGCAATTGCTCGCACGACTTGACCGAAAGCGTCCTTGCGCATAGGGCTGGTGCGTTCCCAACGCGCATACGTGGGCTCGTAGCTCAGTTGGTAGAGCAACGGACTTTTAATCTGTAGGTCCCGGGTTCGAATCCCGGCGAGCCCACCATTGCGCAGCGCGGGCATGATTTAGCGGCGCTAAATCAACCTCGCGCAAGCACGGCGGACGTCGCGAAGCTGACGATCCACGACGCGGGCTTTGCCCGTGGCCCTTGCACTGCACTGCACCATCAGCTACCCGCCTTGCCGCGATAGGTCTTCCCGAAACGGAAGATAATAGGGAAGCCGTTGAAAATATGGCGCTGTTCCCGCAACTGTAACCGGCGAGTTGACAGCCACATGCCACTGGGAAACTGGGAAGGCGGCTCGAAAACATTGACCCGGAAGCCAGGAGACCTGCCTGTCGCGGTCGGTCCTTTGTTCGTGCGGGAAGACACGAGCGATCGGGGGAAACCTCGCGTGACGACATCTGTGTGTGTTGTTACGTTTGAGGAGAAATTTAAGTGACCTGTTTCAAAATTGCCATCGCAGCGTGCGCGCTGCTTCCCACCCCTGTGCTCGCCGATGGCGGCACTATTGTTGTCACCGCGAACCGCATCGAACAGGATGCAAAGACAGTTGGTCAGGCCATTACCGTCATCGACCGTGCGTTGATCGAGACGCGCCAGACGGTTGCCATCGCGGACTTACTGGCAACAACGCCCGGTGTTTCGGCCATCCGCAATGGCGGCTTTGGCGGCATATCAAGCGTGTTCATCCGTGGCGCGTCTTCCGACCAGACACTCGTCCTGATTGATGGCGTCCGCGTCAATGATCCGGCGTCACCCAGCGGCGCTTATGATTTCGGCAATTTGCAGACGACGAACATCGACCGCATCGAAGTGCTGCGCGGAGC
>JAYTWA010000006.1:0-2606 GCA_043743675.1 Sphingomonadales bacterium | reverse complement strand
CCCAACTTCGGTCTGCTGAATCGACAAACGTTTTGCTGCATCGATTTGCAACAGTGCCCCCGCGACAGGTGCTAACCCGCGCCGCGCCAATCCCGCGTCGAAGCCTTGTGGATTTTCCCTAATCGCTTTTATGTCGTGCATGCCCAAGCCTATGACGATGGCCGTTGACCCCTGCAAGCCCCACACCTATGAGCACATCTCGCTGTTATGGCGGAGTAGCTCAGCTGGTTAGAGCACGGGAATCATAATCCTGGGGTCGGGGGTTCGAGTCCCTCCTCCGCTACCACGGCGCGATAAAGACCTCGCGCCATTGGTAACGACTGTGGCGTCTTCACCGAAAGATGGGCATGCCTGATACTATCACCACCAAAATGCTTATCCTTGGTTCGGGCCCTGCAGGGCTTTCCGCTGCGATTTATGCCGCACGGGCGGGGCTGAGCCCGATCGTTGTTCAGGGTATTCAACCGGGTGGACAATTGACGATCACCACGGATGTCGAAAATTATCCGGGCTTTGCTGATGTGATACAGGGGCCATGGCTCATGGAACAGATGACCAAGCAGGCCGAGCATGTTGGCACAACCATGATTTGGGACACCATTGTCAGCGTAGACCTGTCGGCGCGGCCGTTTACGGTTACGGGCGATGGCGGGACAGTTTATAAATGTGAAACACTGGTGATTGCGACCGGCGCTCAAGCGCGTTGGCTAGGGCTGGACAGCGAAACGGCGCTGCAGGGTAAGGGCGTCTCGGCCTGTGCGACCTGTGACGGTTTTTTCTACCGTGGTAAAAAAGTTGTTGTTATCGGGGGCGGCAATACGGCCGTCGAAGAAGCTCTTTACATGACGAACCACTCGCCCGACGTCACACTTATCCACCGCCGCGATCACTTGCGTGCCGAAAAGATTTTACAGGATCGGCTGTTTGCCAATCCGAAAATCAGCGTGTTGTTCAACAAACGTGTCGAACAATTCGTTGGCGGCGGCGATCCTCTTGGCATGGTCGGTGTGGATCTGATCGACACCGTGACTGGAGAAAAAAGCCATGTCACAGCGGACGGCGGGTTTGTTGCAATCGGACATTCTCCTGCGACTGAAATCTTCAAGGGGCATTTGCCGATGGACGACGGCGGGTATCTGCTCATCGAAACCGGATCGTCGCGCACCAATATCCCTGGCGTCTTTGCGGCTGGTGACGTGACGGACAAGATTTACCGACAAGCGGTTACTGCGGCCGGCATGGGATGCATGGCCGCGCTTGATGCGGAAAAGTTTCTTGGTATCGCAGAGTTTGGCGCAGGTTAATGAATAAGGGCTGCTGTGATTGTGTCGACGAGTGCGGCGTAATCGTTTTCACTGGCAAAACTGTGTGATGACGAATCAAGATGAATGACGGTCACATCTGATCGTTTTCGCACTTTTTCATATTTTGGGTTTTTCCACGCATCGGCAAACGCGATGGCCGTATTATCGCCAGAGGCTAAGACTATGGTAGTGGGTTTGTTACTGGCTGCGAACGCCTTTGCCATCCGATTGATCAAACTTTCTGCTTGAACAGAAGAAGCAGAAATTCGGCTCAATCCTCTAAGTGCATTTCGCAAATTAAGCTTGCCTGTTATGAGCGCAAACCATGCACTAGGGTCGCGCAGACGTCGGGAATAGCGGTCCTTAATTGCTGCCGCTGGCGGCAAATCGTCGACGGGTTCGATAACCCACGGATTTGCCAGCACAAGATGATCGACGTTGATTGTATGCAAAATAAGCGCGGTCGCCGCGTCGCAGTTTCCGAATGCAACAATTCGCTTTATCTCTGGACAGGCCATTCGGAACGCCACCAGAGCGGCGCAAATATCCGGCCCGCTCTTTTCGAACCCGCCGTTGACGCCCTCGCTGTCACCGATACCGCGCCGGTCGAAGCGAAAAATAGGGTATCCCGTCGCTGCTAAGTCCTGAGCCAGTACCGCCATTCCGCGATGCGCGCCGATGCGGATTTCGTTACCACCGGATACGATTAGAAGGCCATTTGCAGCGTTGCCCTCATCCAGAGTGCCGATCAGCGTTGCGCCTTCGCAGGAAAATTCGATTATGCGCCGCATGTCTTTATCCATGCCGTAATATTATCGGCTACTTGTTGAGCAAAATCTTGATCATCGCCGGGTTCTGCGGCTCGCCATAGCTTTAAGCCTTCAACCACTGCTTCTTGGGAACCATCGATGGGAACGACTTTGCTAAGTGCGGTGTAGAGTGCTGGACCGATTAAATTGCCCGCCAATCGTGTCGTGGTTGATTGAGCCTGTTGATCGAGGTCGGTTGCAGATTTTCCTTCGGAAAAAGCGGTTGCTCGCACCATGTCTCGTAATATTCGTTCACCGGTCTCGGGGGCAAGTCGCCACCGATTATCAAAAACATCATCCAACAGGGCGCCACCTCGAAATGCAATCGATCCAAATACAGCTGGCGCGAATGCAGATACGGCGTTGTGCCAATCTTGGTACGTCACACTAGAAAGGCTGACTTCACTCTCGCCTGTGCCCGGCAAATCCGGGAGAATTGTTCCAATTCCGCGCTCCGCCAGCGCGCGCATGACAGTAACCGTGAAGCGCCGCA
>JAYTWA010000005.1:0-5612 GCA_043743675.1 Sphingomonadales bacterium | reverse complement strand
TGGGCGGTCTAGCTTGAGATAAGGGTGAGTGACAGGCTTACTGAGGAACTGGGATTTGGACAGGAATTGACATTTGCGCACCTATCGCCGTCAGGTGATGAGCCATCGCCTGGAGCATAATGTTGTGTGGCTTCATTTGGACGGAAGGCCCAACCAAATATCGCGCATTATGATTTACGTGATGCCTGTTCAGCATTTCGAAAAGCTCTACTGTAATCTCATTAGGAAGAACATATCCTGCCTTAGTCGCCATTTCCAAGCCGATGTTAAGTTTGTGTCCGACTGTTTTTTGTAGCGTCATTTCGGTCGTTCCGGGTCGCTTCAACACTAGAAATGACTTGACTGAAAGCTCGCCAGCGAAGGCCAGCAAAACATAAAACGCCGGCCAATGTAGCTCGCCAGTCACTTGATAAAGTGACCTAGCGGCCTCGTAGAAACCAATCGCGCCCATGAAAAGACGCCGACATTGTTCGCCCGATGTCATGTCCTTTATCGCGCTGGTTTGGCAATAGAACCCGACAGTCGACAAAATCATTCCCGCCAATCGCTCCGCTACCGCATGCTTCCCCATCCGCGCCCAGCTTTCCACACCCGCCGCCGTCACGATGTGCACGGCGTTCCCATCGCCGCCCATCACGTCGCCGCTCACATCGTTAGCAACGATCCAGTCGCAGCCTTTGCGCGCTAGTTTGGCTTTTGCGTTCTGCACCACATTTTCGGTTTCCGCCGCGAAGCCGATCAACAATCGGGGCCGCTGTGGGCTGCGTGCCAGCCCCGCTAATATGTCCGGGTTTTCGACCAGCTTCAGCGTGGGCATTACGTCGCTGCCGTCTTTCTTGATCTTCTGCGCACTCGCGTCGACGCGCCAGTCGGCCACGGCGGCGACCATGATGGCGGCGTCGGCAGGAAGGGAGGCTTCGACGGCGGTGGCCATTTCGCGCGCCGTCTGCACGTCGATGCGGGTCACGCCTTCGGGGGTGGGCAGAGTGACGGGGCCTGCGATGAGCGTGACGTTTGCGCCGAGTCTGGCAAGCGCGGCGGCGATGGCGAAACCCTGTTTCCCTGATGATCGGTTGGCGATGTAGCGGACAGGGTCGATCGGCTCATGCGTCGGGCCGGCAGTGACGATGATGTGTTTGCCGTTCAGCGCGCCAGCCTTTCGAGGATCGCAGCGAATATCGCATCAACATGCGGCAGGCGACCGGGGCCGAACTCGCCGCACGCCATCGTGCCCTCATCCGGTTCCATCACAGTCACACCATCGGCGCGGAGCTGCGCCACATTGCGGCGGGTCGCGGGATGCTGCCACATGCGCACGTTCATCGCAGGCGCGACAAGCACAGGCTTGTCCGTCGCCAGCAGCAACGTGGTGGCCAGATCATTCGCCATGCCCGCCGCCATTTTGGCCATGATGTCGGCCGTGGCGGGCGCGACGACCACGAGATCGGCGTCCCGGCTCAGTGCGATATGGCCAATCTTTGATTCGCGTTCGAGATCCCACAAGGTATCGACCACGGGCTGTTCGCTGAGCGCCGCCAGTGTCATCGGAGTCATGAACTTCGCGCCTGCTTCGGTCAGGACGCACCGCACCGGCATATCGGCACGCCGCAACAGACGGATCAACTCGGCGCTTTTATACGCCGCGATCCCGCCGCTGATGATGAGGAGGATGCGTTTGCCCTGCATAGCTTGCATGTGGCGCTAAGCCGGGGTGAAGTCCAGTTTCGGCGTTATCACAGCGCGAAGGTCGCTGAACGCGCGTGGCAGAAAGGCAAGGCCAATAAGGAAGGTCGGGATTACGATCAGTCCCCAATAAAAATTGTCAGGGCGACCGAAGAGCATGAAAAACACGCCATAGCCAATGAACAAAAGCGTGCCGAACAAACCTGTGCGCGAATGCCATGAAGCCCAGCCAAACAGGCTCAGGATCATAATAATTGCGCCGATGTTTTCAGGCAGGAATCGTAACGGACCCGGTGCCAGCGTGGTGCGGACAACAGCGGGCCATCCGCCAATTGCCATCCATCCGGGCGACGATGGATCGGCGGCTGTGGTCACAGCGGCAACCTGTCCGGCGTGATAGCTCATGAACAGGGCGAACAATCCGACAATCGCAGAAAGGGTCGCGACTTCGCGCCAGCGCCGCTCGACCATAGCAAATGCGATCATCAACAGGACGAAGGGCAGGGCGAGTTCACGGATAAACAGAGCAACACCAGCCACACATGCGGCGATGATCCATCGGTCGGGTCGGTGAATGCCGAATACAAGCGCCAGCAGCAGCCCTGCCCATATTTCATGCATCACCTGAAACTCGCGCGAAAAGACGATGATCATTGTTGCCACTATCGTGCCCAGCGCCGTGACGCGGCCCCCGCTCGCGCCGAAGCAGCCGTCCAGCCGCTTTGCCCAGACCAGCAAGGTTATGCCGAGCAAGGCGTAGAGCAATGCTGCCGTCGCCGTCTGGCCAAGCGTCGCACTCACCAAAGCCAATGTCGGCAAACGAACAACCACGAATGGATGCAAGGGATAGCCGCCCCGGCGCTGTTCATCGGCGGCAACTTTATAATAGGTTTCGCCATGGGCAACGCGCGTTGTAATTTTTCTGTAGAGCGCCAGGTCCTCATGATTTTGCGTGCCCGATGCTTGCGGCCGTTCGGCTGGGTTTGTCGCCGAACTGGATGGCGCAGAGGAGGATGCAGGCGGTCGCAATAAAAAACTGCTGACTGTTATCGACAGAAATAGCGCGACAAGCACAGCAATGGCCTGTCGCTGCGACAACCCAGCGAAGCGCGACGGGGTGCCCGTCACTTGCGCCATGTGACGAACGAGGATGCAGCAAAATTCCAGATCGCGCCGACAAGTGTTCCTGCAAGCCCAGCGAGCCACCAGCGTCCGTCTTCATCATTGACCCAAGTGCCGACCCCGATGTTGGCCAGCGCACCGATCGAACAAACGGCGTAGAATGTGATCAAGCCGCGCAGTGCCGCCCAACCCGTCAAACGCCGGTCGCGGTATGTGAAGATATTGTTGACGAAGAAATTGGACGTCATCGCCGTGCACACAGCAATAATCTGAGCCGCAAAAAAATGCGTGCCGGACCAAAGCAACAGCCCCAGTGTTCCAAGATGGATCAAGACCCCCAGTGCACCGACACATAAAAAGGCTAAGAGGCGCAGCGGGATAAGGCGGCCAATCGTCTTGTCGGCCAGCAATGCGAGATATTGGGCACTGACGAGCGCGCCGAGTTTACTGTCGCCGGCAACACGGTTGCGGAATGTGTAGGGAATTTCGGCAATGCGCGGCGAGGACGGATGCGACGCGACGATGTCAGTCAGCACTTTGAACCCGATGCCCGACATTTTTGGAATCGCAGCCATGAGCGTCTGGCGCGACAAAGCAAAAAAGCCGCTCATCGGATCACTCATATTTGATTTGAGGATATGCTGTCCGATCTTCGTCGCGATTTGGGAAATACGTCGGCGCTTCTGGTCCCAGTCTCCGGTGCTCCCGCCCTCGCAATAGCGTGTGCCGACGGCGATGTCGGCAGACCCTGTGCGGATTGCGTCGATCATCAGTGGCAGAATGGTTTCGTCGTGCTGCATATCACCGTCGATGACGGCGAGGATGGGCGCTGATGTGGCAAGCATCCCTTCGACGACCGCGCTGGAAAGACCGCGACGGCCGATGCGATGGACAACGCGAATGCTGGTGTCTGCGCACCCGATCCTGCGGATCAGGTCGGCTGTGCCATCGGGTGAATCATCATCAACGAAAATCGCTTCCCAATGAATGCCCGCCAGCGATAGCGCGAGACGTGTCAGCAAAGGCTCGATATTCGCCGCTTCGTTGAAAGTCGGAATGATAACAGCAAGTTCCAGCGGTGTCTGCGCGACGGCAACGCCATATTCAGGAAGGATTTTCTGCTCGAACACGCTTCATTATCATCCCTGGACCAATGCGCGAGGCATTACGGGAAGATAGTTAAAGACCAGTTATGATTTGGATGGCGAGCACGGCGATCCCGGCTCCACCGAGCGCCGTCAAAATATAACGCCACGCGCCCGAACCGCCCGTTCCAATCAGCGTTATTTCGGCGAGCGGTGGCGCAGGTGGGGCGGCGCCCTTAACCGGGAATGCGTCCTCGATCCGTTTCACAAGATCGGGAAGGCGCGACAATGTGCGCAGGTTTTCGACGATGCTGTCGGCCAGCTTCGCTTCGGGTCCAAGCTCGCCACGAAGCCAGTCACGCACAAACGGTGCGGCGGTTTCCCACATGTTGATTTCGGGATCGAGCGCGGAGGCAACCCCTTCAACCATGACCATTGTTTTCTGAAGCAGTAACAAATGCGGTTGCGTCACCATGTCGAAGTCGCGGGTGATGGCGAACAGGCTGTCCAGCATGTTGCCGACGGACATGTCCTTTACCGGCAACCCGCGCATCGGTTCGCCGACAGACCGCAGCGCCGTTGCAAATTCGCCGATATTGTGATGCGCGGGCACATATTGTGCTTCGAAATGGATTTCGGCGACACGGGCGTAATTGCCGGTAATCAAGCCGAAAAGGATTTCTGCCAGCCAGCGCCGCGCCTTGCGATCAATCCGGCCCATGATGCCAAAATCAATGGCAACGAGGTCACCATTGGAAGTCGCCATCAAGTTTCCCTGATGCATGTCAGCATGGAAAAACCCTTCCGAAATCGCCTGGCGCAGGAACCCGCGAACGAGCACTGTGGCAAGGTGACGGCGGTCAATCCCGGCGGCATCAAGTGCTTCGATGTTCGACAGCTTGATCCCGTCAATCCATTCGAGCGTCAGGACAGTGCGCGATGTCCGCCGCCAGTCGATACCCGGAATGCGAAAGCCGGGTTCGGCCGTCATCGCGGCGGCTACTTCGGACGCGGAAGCTGCTTCACGGCGCAAATCAAGTTCGCGCATCGTCCACTGGCGGAATGTCGCGATTGTCTGGCGTGGGCGCAGACGCAGGAACTCGCCACCCATCGATTCCAAGTGCGCCGCCGCCCATTCATAGGTTTCGAGCGCTTCGGTGAAATCCTTTTCGACGCCGGGGCGGATGACTTTGATGGCGACCGTAACGCCTTCGGTCGTGACGGCGCGGTGGACTTGGGCGATGGATGCTGCGCCGACCGCCGTTTCTTCAATACTCGTGAAAAACGCTTCGACGGGGCGCGTCAGGCCGCGTTCGATGGCAGCTTTGATAATCGGGAAAGGGAGCGGGGGCAGGCGGTCCTGCAAACGGAGCAAGTCGGCGGTCGCGGCTTCCCCGACCAGATCGGGCCGCGTCGCCAGCGCTTGCCCCAGCTTGATCGCAGCCGGTCCAATCGCTTCAAACGCATCGGCATAGGCTGGCACTTTGGGCACGCGCGCACCCAGCCGGGCAATACGGATCAGCCGCTTGACCGCAACGGGCGTAACGGGATCACGCTCGATACCTGTCAAGGCACCGTGGCGTGCAAGGATGCGCCCCCACTTCAGCAACCGCCAGATATGCGTCGAGGCTCGGGTCAAATTTTCCAGCCGCTGTGAATCGCCACAAGTCCGCCAAGCATGGGTTCAACTTTGGTTTGCACAAACCCGGCGTCGCCAATCAT
>JAYTWA010000004.1:0-12020 GCA_043743675.1 Sphingomonadales bacterium | reverse complement strand
ATCCTTGACGTGCACCATGCATTCGGTGGATCGCCCGAGGATGCGCGGGCAATCATGCTGCGTCACGGCGCGACACTTTTAATGACCTGCCCGAACATGAGTGAGTCAACAGTGCACCGCTATCGCCACAAAAATGGTTTTTACGCGCGACTGGCCAAGGGAGAGACGTTCGACTGGCTGACGCCTGTGCCGATGCCCAAGGGATCACCGCTGCTGGTGTGGGCGATACGCTAGATCAGAAAGCTCGCTTTGATCCCGTCGATCACAAACTGTGCCGCAAGTGCGGCAAGGATAACGCCGAGCACGCGGGTGATCATGGCTTCAAGGCGATAACCGAGCAATTTCATAAGCGGCCCGGCAATCAGCAGACACAGCATCGTCAGGACAAGAACTGACCCTAAGGCACCAAGAACCGTCAGGCTCTCTGGCCAGCCGTTGGCGCGCGAGGTCAGCAACATGGCGCTGGCGATTGACCCTGGTCCTGCGATCATCGGAATGCCCATCGGGAAGATTGAAATATCTTCATGCTCCTGCGACATCACATCCTGCGCACGGTTCTCGCGGCGTTCGGTGCGCTTTTCGAATACCATATCGAGCGCTATCAGAAAGAGCATGATACCCCCGGCAATCCGAAAAGCGTCAAGGCTCACACCCAGTGCGCCGAGGAACGCTTCGCCAAAAATCGCGAACACGAACAGGATTGATGAGGCGACAACGACCGATCGGATCGCCATGTTGCGTCGGTGCGACGCGGGCGCGCCCGAGGTCAGGCTGGCAAAAATCGGCGCACAGCCCGGCGGGTCAATGACCACGAAAAACGTGACGAACGCCGAGATAAAGAGTTCGATCATCCCTGACGTCTCTGCGCCGCAGTCAGTGTGTTTTGCAGGAGACACGCAATTGTCATCGGCCCGACCCCGCCCGGGACGGGGGTGATGTTGCCTGCGACTTCCGCACATTCGTCGTAAGCGACATCGCCGATCAATTTTCCGTCAACGCGATTGATACCGACATCAATCACACAGGCGCCGGGCTTTATCCAGTCAGCCTTGATCATTTCGGGTCGTCCGACCGCGGCAACGACAATGTCAGCACGGCGAACGACATCCGCGAGATTCTGAGTCCGGCTGTGCGCCACTGTAACGGTGCAATTCGCCGCGAGCAGCAGTTGAGCAACAGGTTTACCAACGAGAATGGATCGTCCGATGACGACCGCTTCCATACCCGAAACATCACCCAACTGATCCCGGATTAACATCATGCAGCCCATAGGCGTGCAACTGACCAGCCCATCCATGCCCGAAGCCAGCCGTCCCGCGTTCACAACATGGAGGCCATCAACGTCCTTATCAGGGTCAATCATGCTGATTACCGTGCGTTCGTCGAGGTGTTTGGGCAGCGGCAGCTGGACGAGAATACCATCAACCGCGGGATCGGCATTGAGGCGTTCGATGAGTGCAATCAGGTCGACCTGCGCGGTGTCGGCGGGCAGTTTATGTTCAAAGCTGTTCATTCCGACTTCGACCGTCTGCTTGCCTTTTGACCGAACATAGACGGCACTCGCCGGATCGTCGCCGACGAGCACAACCGCAAGACCAGGTTTTCGCGCCAGCGCCGCAACGCCCTGTGCGATCCGCCCGCGCAACCCAGCGGCGAATGCTTTGCCGTCGATAATCGTCGCGGTCATTTAATATACCAAGTCTTTCAATTGCTGAAGAACTGGGCCTTGTAGAATCCAGATGATGATCAGTGCCACCATCGGGGATAAATCGAGTGCCCCAAAATCAGGCATTATCTTTCGGATCGGACGATAAATCGGAGTCGTAATACGTTCGAGACCATCCCAAACAGAACGAACCAAATCATTGTGCGTATTGATAACATTAAACGAAATGAGCCACGAAAAAATAGCGTGAGCAACAATTATCCATCCTGCCACTTTTAGCAAAATTTCTAAAATACCGACGATCATTACCATGTGCGACTTTCAGCTTGAGCGACCTTGCAGTACGACTGAATAGCGAAAGCGTTACGCGTGCACCAGCGTTCCTGCGCCTTTCGCCGTGAAGATTTCGATCAGCATCGCGTGCGGCACGCGCCCGTCGAGGATAACGGCGGCACCAACGCCGCCTTGGACGGCACTCACGCAAGTCTCGAGTTTCGGGATCATGCCGCCGGTGACAGTGCCATCGGCACGTAAGGTGGCAATCTGTGCGGGATCGAGATCAGTCAGCAATTCACCACTTTTGTCGAGCACCCCCGCAACATCCGTAAGCAAAAACAATCGCGTTGCGCCGAGGGCTGCCGCGACCGCCCCCGCCATCGTGTCAGCGTTAATGTTATACGTATGGCCATCCACGCCCACGCCGATCGGTGCAACCACCGGGATCATCCCCGCGCCGCTGATTGTGTCGATCATTGTGCGGTCGACATGCTTTGGTTCACCAACGAAGCCAAGATCGATGACGCGTTCGATATTGCTGTCCGGATCGCGTGTCGTGCGGGTGACTCTTTCTGCCGTGACGAAGCCGCCATCCTTCCCTGAAATACCGACGGCTTTACCACCGGCTTGAGCGATCCACCCGACCAATTCTTTGTTGATCGCGCCCGACAGGACCATTTCGGCGACCTTCGCGGTCTCGGCATCGGTGACGCGCAAGCCATCGACGAATGATGACTCGACGCCCAGCTTTTTCAGCATAGCCCCGATCTGTGGTCCGCCGCCGTGGACAACGACGGGATTGATGCCCACCGCTTTTAGCAGCACGATGTCTTCGGCAAAATCCTGCGCCGCATCGGGATCACCCATCGCATGCCCACCATATTTTACGACGAAAATCTGCCCGGCATAGCGCTGCATATAGGGCAGGGCTTCGACCAGCACTTCGGCCTTGGCGAGCAAGCTCTGATCGGGGTCATTTCGGCTCATGTATCGAGCCTTTTCCCGATGCGCACCACGAGCGCAATCACCAGCGGCACCATGACAATCGAAAGCACAATCTTTGCGAGCATTTGTCCCAGCATCAAATCCATGATTGGTCGCACGCCGTAAAAAGAAACTGTGATAAAAATCAGCGTATCAACAATCTGCGACAGTGCCGCCGCAATAATCCCACGCACCGTTGCGAAATTGCCGGTCGCCGATTTCAGTCTGTCGAAAATCCAGACGTTGAGCGTAACCGACGTACCATAAGCAAGAATACCTGCGGCCATCATGCGGTAACTTTGCCCGATGATGATCGGGAACGCTTCCTTAGCGGGCTCATACATGCCTGGGTCAGTTGGTAATTGCAGGACAAAAAACGCCAGAAAGATCGCAATGAACAGAGGGATGAAGCCATAACGAACCAACCGGTCGGCGGCAGCGCGGCCGTGCAGTTCGGCAATCGCGCTGGACACCGCAATTAATGTCAGGAACGGGAAAATCCCCGCCTCTACTGCAAGTGGCCCCAGCGCGACCTGTTTTGCACCCAGAAACCCGCCAAGCGGCACCATGCCGCCGTAAAAAACCGAAAGCGCAAAAAGCGAGCGGGGCGTGGCCGATGCCGAGACGAGTGCGTTCATCTGTGCGTGCTACTTGCTTTTTGAGCGAACGCAATATCTACCGGCTGGTGTAGCGTGAAGCTGCGAGTTGGCGCGGGGGTTAAATGGGTCATTCTTTTATGGGTTTTGTCGGGATTGCCGTCCTGTTCTCCATTGCAATTCTCTTGTCGACCAACCGCAAGGCAATCCGCCTGCGTATCGTCGGTGCGGCATTTGCGTTGCAGGCGGCGCTCGCCGTGATCGTTCTTAAAATTCCGGCTGGGCAGGCAGTTGTGCAGGCAATGTCGAACGGTGTTGTGAAGTTGCTCGATTATTCAAAAGAAGGATCAAAGATCGTTTTCGGCAATGACTTGGTCAATTCGCCTTATGGTGCTGGCTTTGCAATCAGTGCTTTGCCAGCGGTCATTTTTTTCGCGGCGCTCATTTCGATCCTTTATTATTTCGGTATCATGCAATTGCTGGTCAAATGGATCGGCGGCGCGATCCGCGCGATTACTGGTATTTCTCGGGTTGAATCGCTGGGCGCTGCGGCCAATATTTTTGTCGGGCAAAGTGAATCCCCGCTCGTCGTCCGCCCCTATCTTGCCGCGATGACGCCGTCACAGATTTTTACGATTATGACGGTGGGCATGGCCGGCGTTGCGGGCACGATCCTCGTTCTCTATTATCAAGTACTCGGGCCTTTGGGGCCACAGCTTTTGCCCTATCTTGTTGCCGCGAGTTTCATGTCAGCACCCGGCGGCATCCTGATGGCCAAAATCATCATGCCCGATGATCTTAGGGACGCAGGCCGCGATCCGCCTATCGATAGCGAAATTACATTCGGCGAAGAGCGTCCGGTGAACATCTTCATGGCTGCCGCTGATGGCGCACAAACTGGCGTCAAGCTTGCAGTCGCCATTGCCGCAATGGTGCTGTCGTTCACGGCACTGGTGGCACTGGCAAATGGGGTGCTCGGCGGCGTCAGCGGGATATTCGGTTATCCCGACCTTACGTTCCAAAAAGCACTGGGCACATTGTTTGCGCCTTTGATGTTCCTCATCGGTGTGCCGTGGGATGAGGCACTGAAGGCAGGCGGGCTGTTCGGCACGAAGATTGTGCTAAACGAAGTGGTCGGTTTCATCGAATTGAGCGGCCAGATGCAGACGCTGTCGAAGCACACGATTGCTATCGTCACTTTCTCGCTTTGTGGCTTTGCCAACTTTCTGTCGATTGCCATCCAGATTGCGGTGACCGGCGGCCTTGCGCCGAACCAGCGCCCCGTGATCGCAAAATTCGGCCTTCGCGCGCTGGCGGCGGGGAGTTTGTCGAACTTGATGTCGGCAGCGCTGGCAGGGTTGTTGATCCCCGCTTAAATCACAACCAATCCGGTACCCGTTCTGCGCCCATGATGGCCGCCGCCGAAATACGGTCGGCGACGACGGCATAGCGATCCCGATCGACAAGCACTTCGGGAACCAAATCGCGGCTGTTGTAAGTGCTCGCCATCGTCGCGCCATAAGCACCCGCTGTGCGAAAGATTGCGAGATCACCAGCTTCGACTTTCTCGAATGCCCGGCCCATCGCAAACGTATCGCCGGTTTCGCACACGGGGCCGACGATGTTGCCGGTCATCCGCTCATTCGACGCAACAACTGATTCAAAATGATGATAGGCATCATAAAGCGCAGGCCGCGTAAGATCGTTCATCGCGGCATCGACAATGACGAAAGGGTCGTTGCTGCCAGGCTTCACACGGACAACGCGGGTGAGGAGAACGCCGGCATTGCCTGCGATCATGCGGCCGGGTTCGAACATCAGGGTCGTGTCCCACCCCTTCGTCACGCGCGCGACCATGTTGCCATAATCTTGCGGAGTCGCGGGCGTATCTGTCGGTTTGTATGCAATCCCGAGGCCACCGCCGAGATCAGCATGGGTGATGATGTGCCCGCTCGCGCGTAGGTCGGCGATCAATTTACCGAGCCGCACAAACGCCGCTTCCAATGGATCAACGCTCAATAATTGGCTGCCGATGTGAAGCGCAACGCCCCGCATATTGAGACCGGGCAGTGCCGCCAGCCGCGCATAGATTGAAGGTGCATCACTTATTGCGACACCGAATTTATTGTCGGCC
This sequence comes from Sphingomonadales bacterium, assembly GCA_043743675.1. Lineage (GTDB taxonomy): Bacteria > Pseudomonadota > Alphaproteobacteria > Sphingomonadales > Sphingomonadaceae > Sphingomonas_O. Next base: position 6,364 of record JAYTWA010000004.1, on the reverse strand, counting down.
TTGCCCGTCGAAATTTTGGCATGTGTGCCCGCATCGACATCGGGATTCACGCGCAGCACGCAATCCGCGCGCATCCCCCGCGCAGTCGCTATAGCCGAAAACTCGACGCCTTCCTCTTCGGATTCAAGATTGAACTGACCAATGCTGCGGTCCAGCCCGTGCGCCATTTCGCGCGCTGTCTTGCCAACGCCCGAAAACACGATCCGATGCGGTGCCATGCCCGCCGCCAGAGCGCGCTCAAGCTCGCCACCTGAAACAACATCCGCACCCATGCCTGCGTTCGACAACACGCGCAGCACGGCCAGATTGGGATTGGCCTTTACGGCAAAGGCCACATCGGTTTTGCCCGCAACGGCGACCGCTTCCTGAAACACCCGCGCATGCCGTTCCAGCGTGGCGCGTGAATAGACGTAGACGGGGGTGCCAACTTCGTCAGCAATCCGGCTCAGCGGAACGTTTTCGGCGTAAAGAACGCCGTTCTTATGATTAAAATGGTCCATGGTTTCAGTCGGTTGGAGGCAGGTCGAACTTGTCGTCACGACGCTTTTCTGATTTGAGCAGCAGTTCGTCATTCCGCTGTGGCCGCGCCTGATCATCGGCTTCCATCAACTGGTCGGGCGTCGGCACGGTCGCCGCAAATTCGGGTTTGGGCGGCAAACTCGCGCCCGCTTTGGGTTTGAGCACTTGGGTGCCGCCACAGGCTGAAAGCGCAAGTATCAGAGCAAGAGCAACAACCGACTTCATGTTCAACCTTCCAGTACCGCGCGAGCTGCGGCAATGGCTTCCCTTACGCGAACCGGCGCGGTTCCGCCATGGCTCGTGCGGCTGGCGACCGAGGCATCGACCGTCAGGACGCCGTAAACATCGTCGGTGATGCGCGGATCAATGCCTTGAAGTGCATCAATCGGCAGGTCGGCAAGGCCGCAACCACGCTCTTCGGCCAGCTTGACCGAGCGCCCCGTGATATGATGCGCCTCGCGGAACGGGACATCGGCCTCGCGAACCAGCCAGTCGGCCAAATCGGTTGCGGTGGCAAAGCCGCTTTCGGCGAGCGCGCGCATCCTGTCAGTCCGGAACGTCACCGTTTCGATCATGCCGGTCATTGCGGACAGGCAGAGCGCGAGCAGGTCATGCGCCTCGAACACCGGTTCCTTGTCGTCCTGCATATCTTTTGAATAGGCGAGCGGGAGCCCCTTCATCGTGACCATCAGACTGGTCATGCAACCCATGATGCGCCCGCTGTGCCCTCGCACCAGTTCGGCCGCATCGGGATTGCGCTTTTGTGGCATGATCGAACTGCCCGTGGACCAGGCATCGGTCAGCGTGATGAACCCGAACGGCTGCGACGCCCAGATGATGATTTCCTCCGCCAACCGCGACAAATGCAGCGCGCACTGCACCGATGCCGTGAGGAATTCGATGGCAAAATCGCGATCGCTGACACTGTCGAGCGAGTTCGCGGTGGGGCCATCAAAACCCAATGACGTGGCAGTCATCGCGCGATCAATCGGAAAGCCTGTGCCTGCCAGCGCCGCACTGCCCAGCGGACATACGTTCAACCGCGCCCGCGCATCGGCAAAACGCCCCCGGTCGCGCGCCAACATCTCAACATACGCCATTAGATGGTGACCCAACGTAACCGGCTGCGCACTTTGCAGATGCGTGAAGCCCGGCATCACGCTGTCTACATGTTCCTCTGCGCGCACGAGGAGGGCTTTGGTGAGCGCAACCAGCCCCGCATCCGTCGCATCAATCGCATCACGCACCCACAGCCGGAAATCAGTTGCGACCTGATCGTTGCGGCTGCGTGCGGTGTGCAACCGCCCCGCCACCGGACCAATCAGCTCAGCAAGCCGTGCTTCGGTCGCCATATGAATGTCTTCGAGAGCGGCATCATCGGGCACGCCGTTCGCCTGATATTCGGCCGCAATTATCGTCAGCCCGCGGATAATTTCTCGCGAATCTTTCTCGGTCAAAATGCCTTGCGCGCCAAGCATCGTGACATGCGCACGGCTCGCAGCCAGATCCTGCCGCCACATCCGCTTGTCGAATGGCAAAGAGGCATTTATCGCGCGCATGACGGCGTCCGGCCCTTCGCCAAAGCGCCCGCCCCACATTTGATTGGAGTTTTCCTTGCGCGTCGTAATCGCCCTGATCCCATTCCTGATGCTCGCCGCGTGCGATAAGCAGCCTCCGCCCACACCGCAACCCAATGCGGCCGAAGCCCCGAAAGAGGAACCCGGCGTACTCGACATCAAACAGCGCGGGAAAGTCACCCCTGCCACCGTCTTTAATGCGCCCGATGGCAAGCCGGTGACGCTCGCGGCATTCAAGGGCAAGCCCCTGCTCGTCAACCTGTGGGCGACATGGTGTGGCCCGTGTGTGAAGGAAATGCCCTCGCTCAACCGACTGGCAAAGCGCGGCGCGGGCAAACTGCAAGTGCTTGTCGTCAATCAAACCGACGATGCCGCGGCAATTGCCAAATGGTGGGCTCCGCGCCAACTCAACAACCTCGCTGCCTATCGCGATGAAAAGGGCAGCCTCGGCTTTGATTTCGAAACCGGTGTGTTGCCGACGACCGTGCTATATGACGCGCAAGGCAAAGAAGTGTGGCGTATCGTTGGCGGCATGGACTGGGATGGCCCGCGGGCAAATACGCTGTTGGCGGATGTTTTGGGTTAGGGGTAACGGTTCACAGTAAGCCCGTTACCAATTCTCCCGCCACGGTCTCAAATCCACCTCGTGCGTCCATGCTGTGCGGTCCTGATTGTGGAGCCAGACATAATTGCGGGCGATGGCCTCAGGAGACAGGATGGCGTCGGCTTCGCGCATGGCATCGACGGCGGGGACATTGTCGCGGATGAAGTTTGAATCGATTGCGCCGTCGATCACCGGGTGGACAACGTGAATGTTCTTTGGCCCCAGCTCGCGCGCCATTGATTGCGATAGCGCCCGCAACGCAAATTTTGCGCCGGCAAACGCTGCATATCCGGTGCCGCCGCGTAGGCTTGCGGTGGCACCAGTGAAGATGATCGTGCCGCGCTCCCGCTTGACCATATGCTTGGCGACTTCGCGGCCCATTAGAAAGCCCGAAAAGCAGGCCATTTCCCACACTTTGTGGTAAACGCGGCTGGTCGTTTCAGTAATTGAAAAACGTACGTTTGCGCCAATGTTGAACACCGCCACTTCGATGGGGCCGATGGTGGCTTCGATGCCATCGACAAGCGCAATCATCGCGTCTTCGTCGCGGGCATCGACGCCAAAAGGATGCGCGCGGCCGCCTGCGGCAACGATCTCGGCAGCCAGCGCCTCAAGTTTGTCGATGTGTCGTTCGCGGCGAACAATGCACGCGTCGTAGCCTTCACGGGCAAAAGCCTTGGCAATCGCGCCGCCCGTATCGTCGCCTGCCCCGATAACCAGGCACGCGCCTTTGGTCTGCCCGGTTCCGGTCATTAGTTCTGGCCCTTTATGGCATCTTCGACTTGACCTAGGCGCTCTTTGCCAAAGAACATCTCTTCACCGATGAAAAATGTGGGGATGCCAAATGCCCCGTGTTTGACCGCATTTTCGGTGCTGGTAGCAAGCGCGGCCTTGATTTCGGGATCCTGCGTGGCGCCGAAGATGGCTTTGCCGTCAAAGCCCGATTCCGACAGCGCCGAAACGAAGACATCAGGATCGCTCATGTTCTTGGGCGCTTCCCACATGTGGTGAAGTCCGGCATCAACATATTTTTTCATGTCGCCGTTACGTTTAGCAACCATCGCGCCGCGCATCAGCAGCAATGTGTTGACGGGAAAATGCGGGTTAAATTGAAATGCCGTCAGCACATTGGCTTTGATAAAACGCATGAATTCCAGCCGGTCATAGGCGAGTTTAGCGGGGATATTGGCATTGGCCATCATTGGTGCCTGATTGCCCGTTGCCTTGAAAATGCCCCCAAGCAAGCAGGGGATATAGTCGAATTTCGCGCCCGTGCGCGCTTCAATGCCGCCGATCATCTGGTGTGCGAGATAGGCGTTGGGGCTGGCGAAGTCGAAGATGAACTCTATCCGGGGCATGGGTTCCTCCGTATGTTTAGGTCGGGCTTTGTCAATCGCGCAACAACTCGTTGATCGCCGTCTTCGCTCGTGTCTGGGCATCGACACGCTTGACGATGACGGCGCAGGACAGGCTTGGCCCCGGTGATCCACCGGGGAGTGGTTTGCCGGGCAGGCTGCCGGGGACAACGACCGAATAAGCAGGAACGCGACCGACGAAGATTTCGCCTGTCGCGCGGTCGATGATCTTGCTGGTTGAGCTGATGAACACGCCCATCGACAGCACTACCCCGCGTTCGATGTGGACGCCTTCGACGACTTCGCTGCGCGCACCGATGAAGCAGTCGTCTTCGATCACGACGGGGTTCGCCTGAAGCGGTTCAAGCACGCCGCCAATGCCGACGCCGCCCGACAGGTGGACGTTCGCACCAATCTGTGCGCAGCTGCCCACCGTTGCCCAGGTGTCAACCATCGTTCCTTCGCCGACATGCGCACCGATGTTCACGAAACTCGGCATCAGGACGACGTTCTTGGCAATGTGCGCGCCGTGGCGGACGATGCTGCCGGGGACCGCACGGAAACCGCTCTCACGGAAATTCGTTTCATCCCAATTTGCGAATTTGGAAGGGACTTTGTCCCACCAGTTTGCGCCACCGGGACCAGGCATGATGCTGTTATCGTTGAGGCGAAAGGACAGGAGGACCGCTTTTTTCAGCCACTGATTGACCTGCCACCCATTCGCGCCCGGCTCGGCGACACGCGCGCTGCCGTCGTCAAGCATATTCAGCGCCGCACTCACGGCATCGCGGACATCGCCCGTGGTCGCGGGGCTGATTGTATCGCGCGCATCCCATGCGGCATCGATGGTGGCTTGAATGCTCATACAAATTCCCCGGTAATTTCGTGCAGCCAATCGGCAACATCGACAATTTCATGATCGACATAAACGGGGCAAGTTGTCCCGCCAGCTTCGGCATCATTGCTATGATTGATCCACACTGTTGTCATGCCCATCGCGTGCGCGGGTTCGAGATTATGCGCTGAGTCCTCGACGAACAGCGCATTTTCGGGACGAACATCAAACGTCGCACAGAATTTCGCGTAACTGGCGGGATCGGGTTTGGGCCGATGGTTCATCGTATGAATGTCCATCATACCTTCGAACAAATCATCAAGCCCCCGTGCCTTCAAAACGCGATCTGCATAAGGCGCGTCGGCATTGGTGAAAATCAGCTTTCGACCGGGGAGCGCCTCAATCCCGCTGCGCAACCGGTCGCAGGGCTTCAACAACGATAAATCAACATCATGCACAAAGTCGAGATAGGCATGCAGATCAACGCCATGTTCGGCCATCAGCCCGCCCAGCGTCGTGCCGTAATTCTTCCAATAAGCATGTCTGATCTGGTGTGCCGCTTCGCTGTCGATGTCGAAATAATCCTCGACGAATTTGGCAATCCGGTCGCGGACCTGACTCATGATATTATGTTCGGGGCCATAAAGCGTCAGATCAAGATCGAAGATCCACGTGTTGATATTGGCGAGAGCGATGGTCATGGCGTGCCCCTTACCGCAGCCCTGCCACGTCGCAACACGTTAATGTTGGCACAAGATTTAGCGATCTATACGTAATGTTATTCAGGGATGGAGTGGCCAATGCGTGTGCGCGATATATTGCTGCTGGGCAGCGCGGTGCCATTGTTGATGCTTTCGGCGTGCGGCGGCAGCGATACCGGCATTGCTGCGACGCCTGCTTCACCACCGGCAACGCCGCCCGCGGCTCCGCCACCTCCGCCTCCACCATCGGTTTTCGATACGGCAGAATATGCGCGGTCTAATGCCGCCGTTCAGGCGCAGGCGCTGGCGGCATATCAGGCGGGTGCAAGCGGCGCCGGTGTTGTCGCCGCTGTCATCGACAGCGGCGTTGACCGGAACAGTGCGGAATTTTCGGGCCGGATCAGCACCCTATCTGCCGATCTGGCCGGTTCTCGCGGGATTCAGGACGAAGGCGGTCATGGCACGGCCGTTGCCGGTGTCCTGCTGGCGGCGCGGGACAACATCGGCATGCACGGGATTGCACCAAGCGCCACGTTACTGGTCGCGCGAACCGATACGCCGGGCAGCTGCGCCAACACGACGGGGCCTGACTCGGGCTGCTCGCACGCCGACAATAATATCGCGCGCGGAGTCGACCTTGCGATTACGGCGAAAGCGCGGGTGATTAATATGTCGCTCGGCGGATCGCCTGCGAATTCAACACTGCGTGCGGCCATCGGTCGTGCGACGGCGGCGGGCATCATTATTGTGATTTCAGCGGGGAATGACGGCGA
>JAYTWA010000003.1:0-6176 GCA_043743675.1 Sphingomonadales bacterium | reverse complement strand
ATTGTGGGGTATCCGCCATCCAGCGCCCGAGTTCGGCAAAGCACCCGCGCGCCTGCCGGTCGCGGCTATTCCCCCAAATTTCATCAAAGACTTTTTTTGTCATTGATAACAGACTGCGCAGAATTATTGCGATGCACAAGAGGCAGATAAAAGGGCGGGAACAATCTCCACCAAGAAACGCTCGAGATCGCAGGCATTGCTTGAGCGTCAGCGGCTGCGGGCTTAGGGCGGGGGCCATTCATCCGCCGGGGCTTAGCATGACTGTCACGATATCCGAATCCGACCTCGTCGAAAGCGTGGCTGACGCGCTGCAATATATCAGCTATTTTCACCCGATGGATTATATCCGCGCGCTGGGTGTCGCGTATGAAGCCGAACAAGGCCCAGCGGCGAAGGACGCCATCGCGCAAATCCTGACCAACAGCCGCATGTGTGCCGAAGGGCACCGGCCGATCTGTCAGGACACTGGCATTGTCACGGTCTTCGTCAAATGGGGGCAGGATTGTCGCCTGGAATCGCACCGCAGCTTGCAAGAAGTCGTCGATGAAGGGGTGCGGCGCGCGTATCTATTTCCCGAAAACAAGCTGCGTGCCTCGATTGTCGCTGACCCTGCGTTTAGCCGCGTGAACACCAAGGACAATACGCCATCGGTAGTCAACGTCGAAATGGTGCCGGGTAGCACAGTCGAAATCACCGTCGCGGCGAAGGGCGGGGGCAGCGAGAACAAGTCGAAATTTGCCATGCTCAATCCGTCGGACAGCATCGTCGATTGGGTCATCGAACAAATCCCCAAAATGGGCGCAGGCTGGTGTCCGCCGGGGATGCTCGGCATTGGCATTGGCGGGACGGCGGAAAAGGCGATGACGCTGGCCAAGGAAAGCCTGATGGGCGACATCGACATGGCGTCGCTGAAAGCACGCGGGGCGTCAAACGACACAGAGCGGATGCGCATTGAGATTTTCGACCGCGTCAATGCACTGGGCATCGGGGCGCAGGGACTGGGCGGGCTGGCGACAATCCTTGATGTAAAAATCGAAAGCTGGCCGACGCATGCCGCATCGAAACCCGTCGCGATGATCCCCAATTGCGCCGCGACGCGTCATGCGCATTTCACGCTGCGGGGTGAGGGGCCTGTGTTCCTCGAACCGCCCAAGTTGAGCGAATGGCCCGATGTAAACTGGACGCCCGACAAGGCAGCAATCCGCGTTGATCTTGATACGCTGACGCCCGACATCGTCGCGAGCTGGAAGCCCGGTGATCGCTTGCTTCTTAACGGCAAGATGCTGACCGGTCGCGATGCGGCTCATCAGCGGATCAAGGATATGCTTAAAAAGGGCGAACCGCTACCGGTCAGCTTCAAGGGTCGCACCATATATTATGTCGGCCCGGTCGATCCGGTCGCAGGCGAGGTCGTCGGCCCCGCTGGCCCCACCACCGCCACCCGCATGGACAAGTTCACCGAAATGATGCTTGCCGAAACGGGCCTGATCGCGATGGTCGGCAAGGCGGAGCGCGGCCCCGCGGGGATTGAGGCGATCCGCAAACACAAAGCGGCGTATTTGATGGCCGTCGGCGGTGCGGCCTATCTGGTGTCGCGGGCGATCAAGGCGAGCAAAATCGTCGGCTTTGAAGACCTCGGCATGGAAGCGATCTACGAGTTCACAGTCGAGGATATGCCTGTCACCGTCGCGGTCGATGCAACGGGCGAGAGCGTGCACAAAACCGCGCCTGCGCTTTGGCAGAAGCGGATTGCCGAGGAAAAACTGTTGGAAACCATATGACCTTCACCCCCACACGCAGTGCAGGCCTCGCCCGCCTCAATGATTTTGTCCCGCGTGCCGGGCGGATTTATGCTGATGGGCGTAATGCCGATCATGGGCCGGATGCGCGCAGCAATGTGTCGATGCTGTCACCCTATATCCGCCACCGGCTGATTACTGAGGAAGAGGTCGTTGCCGCCGTCCTCGCGCGGCATTCGGGCGCGGTTGCTGAAAAGTTCGTGCAGGAAGTCTTTTGGCGAACCTATTGGAAGGGTTGGCTCGAAATGCGGCCCGAGGTCTGGACGCGGTTCGTGAACGAACGCGATGGCATTGAGCGCGGCAGTGGCCTTATGAAAGCGATTGCCAATGCTGAAGCAGGCGTAACGGGTATCGAAGGCTTCGATGATTGGGCGCGTGAGCTGATCGAAACCGGCTATCTCCATAATCACGCGCGGATGTGGTTTGCGTCGATCTGGATATTCACGTTGAAACTTCCGTGGACGCTCGGCGCGGATTTTTTCCTGCGCCATCTGGTCGATGCGGACCCGGCGTCGAATACCTTGTCGTGGCGCTGGGTCGCGGGGTTGCAGACGGCGGGGAAGACCTATCTCGCCACCGCTGATAACATTGCACGTTATACCGGTGGGCGGTTTTCACCCAAAGGGCTGGCGCGCGAGGCCGAGGCACTGACCGAAGCGCCAATTGCCAAAGCTGCGCCGATTGGCGCGCTTCCGAGCGTCGATTTGCGCACCCCAGCATTGTTACTTTTGACGGGGGAGGACCTTCATCCGGAAAGCCTGTTTGCTAAAGATATGGCAGTGCGGGCTGTGCTTGCGGTGCCAGTTGTCCCGGGCTGGCCGTGGGGCGACAAAGCGGCGGCATTTGTGAGCGCTTCGGCTGACGAGGCGCGCGAACGAGCAGGCAAATATTTTAACTGCAAGACGACCACCGGCGCGATGAACGCTGAAGACGTTATTGCGGCAGCCCAAGCCGCGAAAGCCAAGGTCGTTGTTACCGCCTATGCGCCCGTCGGCCCGGTCGCCGATGCTTTGTCAGCCATTGAACCCGCCCTTCAGGCAGCGGGACTGTCACTTGTCACCATCCGCCGCGCGTGGGACAGTGCGTTCTGGCCGCATGCAACGAAAGGGTTCTTCCCGTTCAAGGAACGCTTGCCCGCACTGCTTGGCGAAATGGGGATGCGGTTTTAAGCAGCCTTTACTTGCGCCCCGTCGCCAGCTGCTCCTCGACCAGAGTAAAGGCTGACCGCTTCCCTTTGGGTGCTTCGTCGGGAATTGCCGTCGCATAAAAGGCGACACCTTTGCCTGACCAGCGGTCGATCCATAGGCCTGAGCGCAGACCATAAGCCTCGCCCGCATGACCAACGCGCGCAACACCATCGCCGTAAGGGTCGTCGCGGCATCCAGCTTGTTTGGTCGATAATGTTTGCACGGCGAGTGCATATCGACAGTAAAAACCGCCTTCGGTATCACCATTTCGACCGTCAAATGTCCACACGGGCGTCGTCAGCGCGGCGACCGCGGCAGGCGACAAAAAACCCTTACCGTCATTCAGAAACATCTGCCCGATTTTTGCCAGATCGCGTGCAGAAATGCGTAGGCCACCCTGGGGGCTGAACAGTGCACCATTGTCGCCGGGACGGTAGCTAGTCAGGTCACAGCCGCTTTCGGTGAAAACGGGGCAGGGGGGGTGTTTGCCCTTCAAGTCATCATTCCGCACGCTGCCATCGGCGTGATAGAGCACCACGGCTCGCGCGATTTTGGCATCGCTGCATGTCGGCCAGTTGAAACAGGCCTGAACGCCCAAGGGCTTCAGGACGAGACGCTGCATCAGCGCATCGAACCGCTCGCCGCTGATTGTTTCCATGACGCTGGCGATGATCGGATAGTTGAGGTTCGAATAAGTGAAATAGGTGGTCGGCGCATGCCCCGCATCCCACGCCTTGGGGTCGGCAAGCGCAGCGCGGACGGTTTTGCCCAATGGCACGCGATAGTCATTGCCGTCCCGAACGCCTGCGGTGTGCGACAAGAGCATACGTAGCGAAATCGGTTTGTTGGGGTATGCAGGATTGCGCAATTGCCACCCAAGATAGTCCGACACATCGCGGTCCAGATCGAGGGTGCCCGCGTCGACCATCCGCATAACACCAAGTGCAACGACGAGCTTGGTCACGCTCGCCACGCGAACCGGATCGTCAGCGGTCACACGACGCTTGGTCGTGCGGTCGGCAAGGCCTGATGCCGAAATGCTGGTGATGCGCGCCGCATCGAATGTGACGCGAACGCGCGCTTCGGGCCGCGTGCAGGCGGCTGTGAAGAGGATGACGAGCAACAAAGCGTATCGCATGATGCGCAGACTGCGCGAACGCGGCTGACGTGGCAAGCGCACAAAAAAGGGCCACCTTTCGGCAGCCCCTTTTCGTTGGTCCTCTCCAGAACCTTATAGTCAGTCGCGGTCGCCTGTCAGGAAGGCGGGCGCGAATTCGGGTGCGGGGCCGTTGTCGTCGTCCGACTTTGCGGGCCGACCGCCGCCGTAGCCGCCTGATCCGCCGTCACCACGGGGCGGGCGATCACCGCCGCCATCACGACGCGGGCCACGATCACCACCGCCGTCACGACGGGGGCCGCGATCTCCACCACCGTCGCGACGCGGGCCACGATCCGGACGATCACCGCGTCCTTCGCCTCTGGGACGCTCTTCGCGGGGAGGCCGCGTATCTTCGAGTTCCGCACCCGTTTCCTGATCGACAACGCGCATCGACAGGCGAACCTTGCCGCGCGGATCGATTTCGAGGACCTTGACCTTCACGGCCTGTCCTTCGCTCAGCACGTCGGTGACTTTTTCGGTCCGCTCGTTGCGAATTTCGCTGACGTGGACGAGGCCGTCTTTGCCGCCCATGAAGTTCACGAACGCACCGAAATCAACCATGTTGACGACTTTGCCGTCATAGACCTTGCCGACTTCAGCTTCTTCGACGATGCCGGAAATCCACTTGCGTGCAGCTTCGATCTGCGACGGATCGGACGAGCTGATCTTGATCAAGCCTTCGTCGTCGATGTCGACCTTTGCACCCGTCGTTGCCACGATTTCGCGGATGACCTTGCCGCCCGTGCCGATGATGTCGCGGATCTTCGCCTTGTCGATCTGCATTGTTTCAATGCGCGGCGCGAATTCGGACAATTCGGTTCGGGTTTCGCCCAGCGCCTTGGCCATTTCACCAAGGATGTGGGTGCGGCCTTCGGCGGCCTGCTTCAGCGCCTGCTTCATGATTTCTTCGGTGATGCCAGCAATCTTGATGTCCATCTGCATCGTGGTGATGCCTTCGGACGTGCCCGCAACCTTGAAATCCATGTCGCCGAGGTGATCTTCATCGCCCAGGATGTCGCTGATGACAGCGAATTCCTTGCCTTCGAGGATCAGGCCCATGGCGATGCCGCTGACTGGACGCTTCAAGGGAACACCCGCATCCATCATCGACAGCGAACCGCCGCAGACCGTGGCCATCGACGAGGAGCCGTTCGACTCCGTGATGTCCGAAAGCACGCGGATTGTGTAGGGGAAGTCCTCCTTCGACGGCAGCACGGGGTGCAGCGCGCGCCACGCGAGTTTGCCGTGGCCGACTTCGCGACGGCCCGGCGCCCCAAAGCGACCGACTTCACCGACCGAATAAGGCGGGAAGTTATAGTGCAGCATGAAGTTCGAGTAGCTGAGACCGTTCAGACCGTCGATCATCTGCTCGGCGTCTTTGGTGCCCAGCGTTGTTGTGCAGATCGACTGGGTTTCGCCACGCGTGAACAGCGCCGACCCGTGCGTGCGCGGCAGGAAGCCGACGATCGCGTCGATGGGGCGGATCTGCGTCGTGGTGCGGCCATCGATGCGCGCGCCGTCCTTCAGGATCGCGGTGCGGACGATTTCGGCTTCGAGCTTCTTCATGAGCTTGCCTGCGGCCATCTGATCCTGCGGGCTGGCATCGGCAAACGCGGCTTTCCCTGCGGCACGCGCTTCGTTGAGCAGGTTCGACCGCTTCGACTTGTCAGTGACCTTATAAGCCGCCGCAATGTCCTTGCCGATCAGCTTCTTCAGCTTGTCCTTGGCAGCCGACAAATCAGCCTGCGGGGCCATGGCCCACGGCTCCTTGGCCGCCTGTTCAGCGAGGTTGATGATTGCCTTGATCACCGTCTGAATGCCGCGATGTGCGAACATGACCGCGCCGAGCATGACGTCTTCTGACAACTCTTTCGCTTCGGATTCGACCATCATGACAGCGTCATGCGTGCCTGCGACGACGAGGTCGAGATCGCCAGCGGCCACCTGTTCGTCGGTCGGGTTGAGGATGTATTCGCCTTCGACATAGCCGACACGCGCTGCCGCAATCGGGCCCATGAACGGCACGCCGCT
>JAYTWA010000002.1:0-4687 GCA_043743675.1 Sphingomonadales bacterium | reverse complement strand
GTGCGGCGTCGAGTGCGACGTCATTGGCGAAATCGACTGCTTCGAATTGGAATGCGGGATTTGCAATATTCACTAGACGGGCATGTTTCAGCGCGGGGTCATAATAATCGTTGAGGTTATCAATTCCCAACACGGTATCACCGCGTGCCGTTAGCGCAGCTGCAACTGCTGCCCCGACAAAGCCCGCAGCACCGGTGACGAGAACTCTCATTTTGCGCCCAATGCGGCGCGGCGGAGGCGATCATTGACGGCTATGCCCAAGCCATGATCGGGAATCCGTGCCACCGCGATCCGCGTGGTGGGCGCTGCGTCGGCAGCGTGGAGGAAATCAAACAAGTGACTTGCGGCTTCTTCGAGGTTGCCGCTGGTGCTCAGGTTCACATCGCCTTTTACCGCACCAAAACCGATCAGCCATTCGTCTGGTGCTTGGCTCTCTGCATTCAACCGCAACGGTTTTGACGGCGCATAATGCGCGGCAAGTTGGCCGGGGGCCTCGACCTTCTTCGTATCTGTGACGCCAACTGCACCTTCAATCGACAGAGGACCATGACGCAGGACATAGACTGTATCACCCTCAACTTTGATGATCGTCGATTCAATTCCGCCCGCCGTTTGGCCGTCATCGATAATCATCGGGATTTTGCCATTCAGCGTGCGCATCACATGCGCGGCGCGCGTCGGGGATATGGTGCCGCTGGCATTGGCGCTCGGCGCGGCGAGGGGGCGACCTGTTGCCTTGAGGAGCACCTGCATCACACGGTGATTCGGCACGCGGATGGCAATCGTACTGAGCCCTGCCGTCGCAATCGGCGCAATCCCGGCATCGGGGCGGCGCGGCACCACAATTGTCAGCGGCCCCGGCCAATGCTGTTCGGCGAGTGCCAGCGCACCTGCGCTGAACACGCCCAGCGTTTGCGCCTGTTCCAAATCCCGGACATGGACGATTAGCGGATTGATCGGCGGACGGTTTTTCGCCGCATAAATTGTCGCCACGGCCGCGTCTGACGTCGCATCCGCAGCCAAACCATAAACCGTCTCGGTCGGCACCGCGACGGGTGACCCTGCGAGGATCAGCCTGGCGGCTTCGGCGATTGCATCATCACCAAAGGAGATGACGCGCGTTTCCACTATCGGTCGCTCCAGATCCCGCGCGTGTCGTAAACAACCTTGCCCAGCCGCTCTTCGGGCGGGACGGATTTGAAGACATCATGATCGACCAGCACCACCATGATGCCACAATCCATCAATGCGCTGTCGATGTCAGTCAGCGTTGCCCCCGTGCCATCAAACGCTTTGGGCAGCGTTTCGGTATAGGGTTCGACAATGGCGATGCGGTCGCCGAATTTTTGCGCGAGGTCAGCGGCGACCTTCAGGGCCGGGCTTTCGCGGAAATCATCGACATTGGCTTTGAATGCCAAACCGAGCAGCGCGACGCGGCCCGCGTTGGCTTCGATCAGGCTCGCCGCATGATCGACGACATACCCAATCTTGGCATCGTTTACGTTGCGCGCGGTGCGGATCAGCGGCGTGATTTCGGGGGCGCTGTGCACGATGAACCATGGATCGACCGCGATGCAATGCCCGCCGACACCGGGGCCGGGCGATAGGACGTTGACGCGCGGATGGCGATTGGCGAGGCGGATGACTTCCCACACGTCGATGCCCATTTTGTCACTGACCATCGACAATTCGTTGGCGAACGCAATGTTGACGTCGCGATAGGCGTTTTCGCTGAGCTTCACCATTTCGGCAACGCGCGCGCTTGTGGTGATGCAGGCACCACGCACGAAACTTTTGTAGAATGCCAATGCTTTGCGGGCGCACCGTGGGGTGATCCCGCCAATGCAGCGGTCATTATCGATCAGCTCGATCAGGATGCGCCCGGGGAGAACGCGCTCAGGGCAATAAGCAATGGCAATGTCTGCCGTGCCGTTGCCCGCGTGCGGGATTTTCAGGTCGGGGCGGAGTTCAGCGATCAGATCGCGGACGGCTTCAGTTGTGCCGACAGGCGATGTGGATTCAAGGATGACGAGATCACCCGTTTTCAGCACCGGCGCAATCGTCCGCGCTGCGCTGAGCACATAACCAATGTCGGGCGCGTGATTATCGTCAAACGGCGTGGGGACGGCGATCAGGAACACGTCCGATGCTTCGACGGTCGTTGAGGCGCGAAGTAATCCGCGTGATACGACCCCCTGCACGAGCGCATCGAGATCGACTTCTTCGATATGCACTTGTCCGGCGTTCACGGTGTCGACGACCGACTGATGCACGTCAATGCCCAGCACGGATGCGCCCGACCGTGCGACGACAGCGGCTGTGGGCAGGCCAATATAGCCGAGGCCCATGACGCAGACCGCCAAAGTAGCCTTAGGGGTATGAACGCTAACCGGCATTGGCAATGACTTTCGCGATACGTGACGCGGCCTTGCCGTCGCCAAAGGGTGAATGGGCGTGGCGCATGGCGTTATAGGCCGCGGTGTCATCGAGCAATTTGGTAACGTTTGAAATGATCGTCACGGGGTTGGTGCCGACGAGTTTGGCAGTGCCAGCAGCAATCCCCTCGGGTCGCTCAGTCGTTTCGCGCATGACAAGGACGGGTTTGCCGAATGTTGGGGCTTCTTCCTGAACGCCGCCGCTGTCGGTCAGGACCAGATAGCAACGGTCGAGCAACCGCACGAAATCGGGATAATCGAGCGGATCAATCAGAGCGATGTTCTCATTCCCCGCCAGCGCATCCATTGCCGCACGTACGGCAGGGTTGGGGTGGACGGGGAAGACAATCCCGACATCGCCACGCGCGGCGATTTGTGCAATCGCGCCTGCCATGCCCGCCATCGCTTCATGATTTTCGCGGCGGTGGGTGGTGACGACGATGATGCGTTTGTCGCCAAATTTGTTGATGATGGCGTCTACGCCAGCGCACATCGACGGGTCAGCTTGTAATCGTGCCCGCGTCGCCAGCAGTGCATCGATTACGGTGTTGCCCGTTTCAAAAATCGTGGCTTCGGGGATCGCCTCGCGCCGCAACGCATCTGCCGATGTCCTAGTCGGTGCGAAATGCTGGTCGGCCATGGTGGCAACGATCCTGCGGTTGACTTCTTCGGGCCAGGGATGGTGGATGTCACCACTGCGCAGACCCGCTTCGACATGGCTGACCGGGATTTTCCGGTAATAGGCGGCCAGTGCACCGACCATCGCGGTCGCGGTGTCACCCTGCACGATCACGCGGTCGGGCTTCTCGATGTCGTAAACCGCCCCCAATTTGGTGAGCAATGCCGCCGTCAGCCCGTCGAGCGTCTGCCCCGGTTGCATGATATTCAGATCATGATCGGGAACAATGCCACTCAGCCGCAATATCTGATCGAGCATGTCGCGATGCTGTGCCGTTACGCAGACGCGGCAATCCACACCTTCCGCGCGCAACGCATCGACTACGGGAAACAGCTTGATCGCTTCCGGGCGTGTCCCAAACACAGCAAGGACTTTCGTTGGCATTTTTTGTTGTGTCCCCATGCAATGCTTCTAGCTGTGCAATGTTGCACTTGGGTAAACGACACAGCAACGCAAACCTACGTCGAAATCACCCATTTTTCAGTGCCTTCAATACCGAGCGCCGTCAGCTTACCACTGGCGAAGGCACCGGTATCAATCCCTATGCGATTGGGTTGTTCATCAACAGCCTCGGTTATTGAGTGACCGTGGACAACCATAACGCCGTGATCGCGTGGGTCGTCAAGAAATTCGCGGCGAATCCAGCGCAAGTCGCTTTCGCGCTGTTCATCAAGGGGAATGCCGGGGCGAATGCCGGCATGAACGAATAAATAATCACCGCACTGCCACTGGTCGACAAACGTGCGCAGGAAGGCGATGTGCTCGCTTGGCACGCGCGCCCCGATAAGGTCGGCAAGGTCACCAAGATCACAGGCGTCATATTCCAACTCGCTTACGCCGTAACTAAGCAACGTCTCGCGTCCACCCACGCGGTGAAATAGGCCTGCTGCCTTGCGGTCGCCTTCCCAGGCGCGGATCATAATTTCCTCATGATTGCCCATCAGCAGCACGCACTTGGGCGACGCGGCAATGTGCATTGCGCGTTCAATAACGCCGCGTGAATCATCACCGCGATCCACCAGATCACCGAGAAAAACGAGATTGGTATCCGCCCGCCCCCGTGCCGCGTCATCGGCGTCGATCATGCCGATTAATGCATCAAGGCAGTCGCGCCGCCCGTGAATATCGCCAATGGCGTAGACGCGCTGCCCCGCCGGCAAGGTATGGACCTGCGGCTGGGGGTCAGCGGCACGGGCGAAAAACTTCTTGAAAACCATATTGCTGGATAAGACCAATAGTCAAAGGACGATGAATGGCCCCTTACACGTTTTCATGATCAATGAGCGAGTGAAGTTCGATGCCAATGCGATTCATATGATTGCGGATGCGCGGCCAGATGTGTGTCATGAATCGATTGCGTTCGTCATCACGCAGGCGAACGATGGCACCATCGGCCACAAACATGCCAACACCGCGCCGGACCGAGACATAGCCATCGTCCTGCAATGACTGATAAGCTTTGGCGACAGTCAGCGGGTTTGCGCCATGTTCGCTGGCAAAGGCACGGACCGACGGGAGCTGGTCGCCTTCATGATAGGCCCCTTCGAGAATCGAAGCGGAGAGAAGCCCGCGA
>JAYTWA010000001.1:0-10669 GCA_043743675.1 Sphingomonadales bacterium | reverse complement strand
GTGAAGAACAAGGGGCGCGCCTTCCTCAATCCCAATCTGGCAACGCAAACGGTGATCACGGCCCAAAGCAACTCGACACTATTTTTCCCGAGCCTGCATGTGAATTTCGACGTAGCCGACGACAAGAAACTGCGGATCGGCTTTACCAGTGGTGCCGCGCGCGCGGACTATGATCAGCTGCGTCCCAACGTGACGATCAATGATGCGAACCTGACGATTTCGGGCGGCAATCCCGCGATCAAGCCCGAACGGGCTTATGGGCTCGATGCTTATCTCGAATGGTATGTGCAACCGCAGGGTTATTTCATGCTTGGTGTGTTTTACAAACGAGTCGAGGATGTTCTGTATAACCAGCGGCGGACGTTTGGATCGACGTCACTGAATTCTGGCGGAATTGACCGGTCGAACTACACGTTCAGCGGGATTGCCAATGGCGGCAATGGCTATCTCTATGGCCTTGAAGCGGCTGCGCAGACACAAGTTGAACCCTACACCGATCAACTCGGACTGCCCGAATGGATGGGTGGTTTTGGTATTTCGGCCAACGTGACATTGAACAAAAGCAGCGTGACAAAACCTGGTATCGGCGTGATCCCGTCGCGCAAGGTTCGACTGCCCAACGCGTCCGACGTGGTGTATAATATCGGTGCTTATTACGAAAAATACGGACTGTCGCTACGCCTGCAATATCGCAACCGGACAAAGTGGATTGATGCCCTTGTCGATGATCTGACGGATGCGGGTGATGTCTACTGGGCCGATGATGACGAGCTTGATTTCTCGGCACGTTATGAAATCAAAAAGGGTTTCGAAATCTATTTTGATGCGTCCAACATTCTCAATCATCCTGGCCGTCGTTTTTCGGACCCGACCGGCTTGCTGAACGCCACGGGCGTTACCAGTGGAGGCGGATCGGATACGCGCCGCACAATTGAATGGGAACAGTTTGGCCCACGCTATTCGGGCGGCATAAGGTTGAGCTTCTGATGCGATTATGTGTTGCGCTTGTCGCGTTGTTGCTAGCGGCGTGCGCGACGGTCAAAACGCCAATCGCAACAACGACGTTCGATGTCCCGGCAGCGGGGCAAACTGCGCCAGTCGGCACTGCCAACGACGATGCGGCGGATGATCCGGCAATATGGGCCAACCGTCGCGATCCCGCGAAAAGCCTGATTGTCGCGACCGACAAGAAAGCCGGACTGAATGTCTATGCGCTCGATGGCACGCTGAAGTCATCGTTCGCTGCGGGACGAGTCAACAATGTCGATCTGCGCCAAGTCGGACGGCGTATCATTGTCGCGGCCAGTGACCGCAACGATCCAACCAATGGTAAGATTGCGCTTTTCGAACTCGACACGCGAACCGCGGTTTTGAAGCCCCTTGCGATCCTGCCCGTCGGTCCCGGAGAGGGCTATGGCATTTGTTTGTGGCAACCGCCGAGCGGGCCGCTGAATGCCTTTCTTGTCATGAAAGAAGGGGCGATTTTTCAGGTTGAGCTTGGCATCGACCCACAACCCACCGCGACCGTCGTGCGACAGATGAAACTCGCCACACAATCCGAAGGCTGCGTTGTCGATGACCGCACCGAACAGCTTTATGTCGGTGAAGAAGATGTCGGCATCTGGCGTTTTGGTGCGCGGAAAACGGACTCGACTGAACCCATGTCAGTTGCCAAAATCGACGGCCAGCGACTGGTTGCTGATGTGGAAGGTCTCGCCATTGCAGCATCGGGTCGCAACGGTGGCTATCTTGTTGCATCGAGTCAGGGCGACAATGCCTATGCGTTGTTCCGCTTACCCGATCTGTCTTTTGCCGGACGGTTCCGCATTACAACCAATGGCCCCATCGGCGGCACATCCGAAACCGATGGCATTGAAGTGACAACTGCCAACGTCCCCGGTTACCCCGGCGGCATCATGATTGCGCAGGACGGCGACAACGCGCCCGCCGCACAGAATTTCAAAATGATCCACTGGGCCGACGTCACCCGTCGCCGCTGATCGTCATGTTTCTGGCATAAATCGGTGATCGTTCCGTCACGAAACCGGAACGTGAGAGTCACAATGAATGACTAGCGCGGCAGTCCTAAGATCAACAGGAGGAACACCGCAATGCGTCCAATCAATGTGCTTTTGCTTGCCAGCGCCGCTTTATGGATCGCACCAGCGACCGCACAGACTGTTGACCCAATTGCCGAAAACGACGCAGCCGAAATCATTGTCACTGGACGTGGTGAAACGCGGCAGGTTCAGGAAATCAGTCAGGCAGATATTGCGCCGCTCGCGCCGGGAACGACAGCGCTCAAGGCACTCGACAAATTGCCCGGCGTCAACTTCCAGTCGGCTGACGCCTTCGGCGCGTATGAATGGTCGCAGCGGATCACGGTGCGCGGGTTTAACCAAAGCCAGCTCGGTTTCACGCTCGATGGCGTGCCGCTCGGCAACCAGAATTATGGCAACGTCAATGGCCTGCACACCAACCGCGCGATCAGCCCCGAAAACGTCGGCACAACGCGACTGACGCAAGGAGCAGGGTCCGTTGGCACGCAGGCGACCAATAATCTGGGCGGTACGATTGAACTCGGCTCGCGCGATCCTTCGACGGACTTGGGCTTCGACGGCAATTTCACCTATGGCAGCGATAACACGCTGCGTGGTTTTGCCCGCGTCGATACCGGCGGCGAAACGGCGCGCGGTTTCCTTTCCTATGGCTATTTGACCACCGACAAATGGAAAGGCTTTGGCCGCCAGTATCAGCATGTTGCCAATGCCAAAGGCGTGATCGATGCAGGTGCGGCAAAGATTACGGGCTATCTCAGTTTTTCGGATCGCCGCGAGCAGGATTATCAGGATTTGAGCCTCGACATCATCAAACGCCTCGGTGCGAACGTCGATAACATTTCAAACGATTATGCACTGGCAGTGCTGATTGCGGACGTCGGTGCAAACACGGGTTACACTGGCGCGCCCAAGCTCAATCCGGCGGCGGGATTGGTCACGCCCTCCCCTTATTTGAATGCGGATGACGTTTATTTCGATGCCTCGGGCCTGCGCAAAGATTATATCGGCTATCTCGGCGTCGATGTTCCGCTGGGCGATGCGTCGAAAGGCAGCATCGCGCTCAAAGGCTATTTTCACAACAATGACGGCCAGGGCACTTGGTTTACGCCTTATGTCCCATCGCCTTCGGGCGCGCCCATCGCGGTGCGCACCACCGAATATACGATCCGTCGTAAAGGCCTGTTCGGGACGTATTCGAACGATTTCGGCTTTGGCCAGTTGAGCTTTGGCGGCTGGTATGAACGCAATGATTTCAAGCAAGCACGCCGCTTTTACGGCCTGACAAGCCGCACAGTGCCGGGGCGTTCGGCACTCCAGTTCCAGCGCGATCCCTTCGCGACGCAATGGGAATTCAACTACACGACTGATATTTTCCAATATCATGTGCAGGACAAGATCGAGTTGGGCGCGCTGACGGTCGACCTCGGCTGGAAGGGCTTCAACGTCAAAAATAGCGCCGTCCCGATCATACAGGGCGGTCGCGCGGCAGGTTCGATCAAGGTCGAAGACTGGTTCATGCCGAGCGTCGGCATCAACTACGAGGTCGGCGACGGCGCTGAGCTTTACGCCAGCTTCTCGCAATCGACCGCAGCGTTCGTTTCGGCGTTCACCGCAGGGCCATTCTCCACGACACAGGCCGGGTTCGACGCAATCCGCACCACACTGAAGCCCGAGCAATCGGATACCTACGAAATCGGTGCCCGGTTCAAACGGGGCGGTTTCAACGGCTCGCTCGGCGCGTATCTCGTGAATTTCAGCAATCGCTTGCTTGCAATTACAACAGGCGCCGGGATCGTCGGCAATCCGCCGGTCCTCCAAAATGTCGGCGGCGTTCGCTCAGCGGGTGTCGAGCTTGCGGGGAACTATCGCTTCGGCAACGGTTTTTCGCTGTTCGGCTCGTACAGCTACAATGATGCGACCTACCGCAATGACGTTGTCAACGCAGCGGGTGTTTTGCTCGCCGCCATCAAGGGCAAAACCATCGTCGATGCGCCGAAGCATCTGCTCAAAATCGACGCAAGTTACGACAGCGAAAGCATCTTCGGCCGCGTCGGCATCAACTATATGAGCAAACGCTTTTTTACCTACACCAATGCGCTGGCGGGCACAGCGATTGCGCCGACGGATAGCCTGGGTTTTGTTGATGGGCGTGCGCTCGTCGATGCCACGCTCGGCTATCGTTTTGCGCTTGGCCCCGTGCGCAAAGCGGAAATCCAGTTGAACGTGACGAATTTGTTCGACAACAACTATATTTCTACCATCGGAACGAATGGTTTTGGTAACATTGGCGACAATCAGACGTTGCTCAATGGTGCGCCGCGTCAGATTTTCGCGACGCTAAAGGTTGGCCTGTGATCCGTTTTGCATTCGCAATTGCTGCATTGATTGCCTCTGGAGCCGCGAAGGCATCGCCCGTCCTACTGATCTCGATTGACGGACTGCGGCCAGCAGACGTGCTTGAAGCACAAAAACGCGGGCTAAAAATCCCCAACCTGCGCGCCTTTGTCGAAAAAGGCGGGAGCGCGACCGGCGTTCGCGGGGTGCTGCCGACCGTGACCTATCCTAGTCACGCGACGTTACTCACCGGGGTCAGTCCCGCAAAACATGGCATCGTCGGCAACACGACTTTTGACCCGATGCAGATCAATCAGGGGGGCTGGTACTGGTATGCCAGCGCTTTCCGCGTGCCAACGCTCTGGGACGCCGCGCGGGCGGCGGGACTTACGGTCGGCAACGTCCACTGGCCGGTCAGTGTCGGCGCAAAAAGCATTACATGGAACTTGCCGCAAATCTGGCGGACGGGTCATGCTGATGATGCGGCGATGGTCGCGGCGCTTTCAACACCGGACTTGCTTGAGGATATGGAGCCGCGCATCGGCAAATATGCCGCAGGGATCGACGAAAGCATCACTGGCGATGAGACGCGCGGGCGTTTTGCGGTCGATATAATCGCACGCAAAAAGCCTGAATTCATGACGGTCTATCTGACGGCACTGGATCATGAACAGCATGCCGAAGGCCCCGGCACACCCAAGGCGCACGCCGTTCTAGAGCGGATTGATGCTGTGGTCGGGAAAATTGTCGCAGCACAAATATCGGTTCATCCCGACACGACAATTGCTGTTGTCAGCGATCACGGATTTTCAACGACCGACACCGAAGTCAGCCTGTTTCGCGCGTTTATTGATGAACGGCTGATTGCACTGGACGGGTATGGAAAAGTGAAAAGCTGGGACGTTATGCCGTGGCCATCAGGGGGGTCGATTGCGATTGTGCTGGCACGTCCTGATGACGCAGCACTTACGGCGCGTGTCGGGACTATTCTTGCAAAGCTTAAATCTGATCCGGCGATGCGTATTGCTGCCATTGCGGATCGTGCGTCCATCGCTGCAATGAACGGCAATCCAGCGGCGAGCTTTTATGTTGATTTGGCACCCAATGCTTACGCGGCGGCATTCAAAGGCGCGAATGCACCGCGTATTGCGCCGTCAAAGTCCAAAGGCATGCACGGCTATTTTGCGGATATGTCAACAATGCGATCAACTTTTCTGATCATGGGCAAGGGGATTGCGCCGGGCAAAAGCTACGGCGAAATCGACATGCGCGCGATTGCACCAACACTTGCCAAGCGTCTGGGCGTGAAGCTGGATAATGCTGAAGTGCCCGCCCTTGGGCTTTGAACCACGCTCATTGTCACAATATCAGCATGAAAGTGCAGGCCGCGCGTAACATCAGCGACTCATAGGCAGCTCAAACGAAAGCACGCCCTGCAAGGAGCCCACCATGGACGCGATTGCGACCACAGCATTCATCGCTGACATGGAAGCGTTTGAAGCGCATTCGCCGTCAACCCCCGAACGCTTCGATCGTCGTCGCCGTTACCGCACGATCTGGATAAGCGACGTGCATCTGGGAACCCGCGGCTGCAACGCGGCAATGCTCATCGACTTTCTTGATGCAACCGACAGCGACACATTGTTTCTTGTCGGCGACATCATTGATGGCTGGCGGATGAAACGCAAATTCTACTGGCCACCAGCGCACAATGACATTGTCTGGCGGATCATGAAGCGCGCCAAGAGAGGCACGCGTGTCGTCTATATCCCCGGCAATCATGATGAGATGTTCCGCCAGTTCACGGGCATGAGTTTTGGCGGCGTCGAAATCCGCCGCAAAGCCATCCACGAAACAGCTGATGGTCGGAAACTGCTGGTCCTGCACGGTGATGAATTCGATGCGATCATGCTTGCACACCGCTGGCTCGCGTTCGTGGGTGACTTTGCCTACGAATGGCTGATGCGCTGCAATCACTTGGTCAACAAGGTGCGGGGCTGGCTCGGCAAACCCTATTGGTCGCTTTCGAAGACAGCCAAGCACAAGGTCAAAAATGCTGTGGAATTCATCAGCCGGTTCGAAGAACTGGTTGCCCATGAAGCCGCGTTGCGCGGCGTCGATGGTGTGGTTTGCGGCCACATTCACAACGCTGAAGCCCGCGAGATTGCGGGCATTGCCTATTATAATGATGGCGACTGGGTTGAGGGGTGCACGGCACTCGTCGAACATTTTGATGGGCGGATGGAAATCCTCCATTGGGCCGATGAAATGAATGCGCGCAACTTGCGAAAACAAGCTGTGGTGGCGATAGGATGAAAATCCTGATCGTTACGGATGCATGGGTGCCGCAAATGAACGGTGTCGTGCGCACACTGCTTGCAACGAAGGCCGAGTTAGAACGAATTGGCCATGTTGTCATGGTGATCTCACCCAATGAATACCAGTCATTTCCATGTCCGACTTATCCGGAAATTCGACTGGCCGTTACCCGCGGTGCCTGGATCGGGAAGCGCATTGACGCATTTCAACCTGACGCCATTCACCTCGCAACCGAGGGGCCGCTCTGTCTCGCTGCCCGGCGCTGGTGCCTACGTAACAAGATGCAGTTTACGACGGCCTATCACACACAATTTCCGGAATACATCGCAGCGCGTACACTCCTGCCGACGGAATGGGTTTGGAAATATATAAAATGGTTTCACGCGCCAGCTCGGCACGTGCTTGTGTCAACCGCTTCGATCCGTGAACGGTTGGCCGGGCATGGCATAGTGCACACAGTGGCATGGGGCCGTGGGGTTGATCTGACGATTTTTGCGCCGGATGCGCCACCCCCAAAACAATTTGCTAACTTGCCGCGCCCCATTCAAATTTATGTAGGGCGGGTCGCCGTTGAAAAAAATATTGAGGGGTTCCTCGACACACATCATCCGGGCAGCAAAGTGATTGTTGGGGACGGTCCAGCACGGACAGCACTGGAACGTCATTATCCTGAAGCTCATTTTTTAGGTGCGCTTAAAGGGCGCGACCTTGCTGGTGCTTTTGCTGGTGCCGATGTTTTTGTATTTCCAAGCCGCACAGACACCTTTGGCCTGGTTATTCTGGAGGCACTTGCATGTGGCACCCCTGTTGCGGCGTTTCCAGTAAGCGGCCCCGCCGATATCATAACGCCGCTGTCCGGCGCGCTCGACATCAATCTGGAAAAGGCCATCGTCGGCGCCCTCACATTGAGCCGTGACGACTGCGCGTTTTATGGTTCAACATTCACCTGGGCGGCAAGCACAGCACAATTCATTGATGCGCTTGTGCCGACTCGATTGAAAAGTTCTGACTGGCCAATTGCGGCCTGACGCATCATCTGCATCGACCGCGTAAACGCAGGGTTCTGAAACCGTTGATCATCAGCAGTGGTTGCGCAACCTCGGTATCGATACAAATAAGCTCCAGCGCCCGATCATGTCTGACTGCATGACTGGCGGAGAGGCAGGGATTCGAACCCTGGGTACCCTCACGGGCACGCCGCATTTCGAGTGCGGTGCTTTCGACCACTCAGCCACCTCTCCGCAGAGGACAAGACCGTTTATAGTGGCCTTGGCGAAATCGAAGTGCGGCGCTTAGCGAAGCGCGAACCGCTTGCCAAGGCTGTCTAACAATCGTGACGCTTGTGTTGGCGCGAATAAGCCCTAAATTACGTCTATGCACATGCACAATGCCATTCCCAAAGACGCCAAATTACCTTCGATTGCGCACGCACGCTTCGATATTGGTGATATTGTTCGCCATCGCCACTTTGATTTTCGCGGCGTGATTTTCGATGTTGATCCCGTTTTCGCCAACAGCGATGAATGGTATGACTCGATTCCGGAATCGATCCGTCCGTCTAAGGATCAGCCTTTTTATCATCTCCTCGCCGAAAATGCCGACAGCAACTATGTTGCTTATGTCAGTCAGCAAAATCTGGTCGTCGATGACAGCGAAGAACCAGTCGATCATCCTGCCATTGCCGGAATTTTTGATGGATTCGAAGGGGCGCGATATAAACTGAAAGCTGGGCACCGGCACTAGACGCCAAGCGTACCGGCGCGAAGTTTATTGCCCAGCCGCACAAATCCTGTATCGAACGGCGTATGACTGACACACCGCCCGACCGCATCGCCGCTCACCCCTCGTCACCATTTCACAATGCCGAAGCGATGGAGCGCGGTATTGGTGTGCGGTTCAAGGATGTTGAGCGCCATGATGTTGACGAGTATTGCGTATCCGAAAACTGGATCCGCGTTGCGCTTGGCAAAAAAGTGGATCGCAAAGGGGCTGCTCTTACCATCAAACTGACGGGCCCAGTCGAAGTCTGGTATCGTGACGAGGGCGAACCCGTCAATTAATGGCTTAACGGCCTATATTGAGCTCCAGCATGGCGAGCTGGATAACGTCTTTGCCGATCAATGGCGCACGCGCTATTTGCGAACGCGGCGCATCCGGTTCGGCCATCTGATCAGGATAGATAAAGCCAGCAACTGGGTTCACCCGCTTGCCAAGGTCGCCAATGGGGCCAAACCACACTTTAACGGCGCTCCAGTCGCCTGCGTCGGACACATCGACCGCGCGGACGCCGCGTTCAACCTTGCCACCGCGCGACCAATTGGCATGGTCGAGAAGGACTTCGCGGTCCGAAACGATCTGGCTGACCACAGCAACATGGCCCAGCGGCATCGCGCCATTTGATTTGAAGGCCATCACGGCACCAGTCTTCGGTGCCTTGCCGCGCGCATAACGCCCTTCGGCCTGACCCCACCATGTATTGGCATTGCCGCGGATTTCGACGCCGCTGACCTGACGGGCATACCCAACGCACTGCCAATATTGAGCGGCGGCCGGTGCAGGGGCGAACAAGGTCAGCGCCATTGCGCATATTCCGAAAATCGGTGCCAAAACCCGCACTAGCGATACCCCTTGCGTTCCCTTGACCATGCGATGGATGGGGAATGGTTAAGAGGGAATAGTCGGGTGGCGTGACTCGGGACGAGACGCACAGGTGGCGGGACGAAGCGTTTGCGCTACACGCAACATATGGTGTTTCGCATCGAATCAGTGCTGACTGGCAACGTTCGTCCGTTCGCGGATGGCAAGTCAAGTGCGATCAAAAAAGCAGCAGTCGAGGGGCCGCGTGCGGTAGGCTGGTTGGGCATCAAAGGCGATGTGCAAGCTGATCTGTCTGTGCATGGCGGTCCCGACAAAGCGATCCATCATTATCCGCATGACCATTACACCTTCTGGCAGACTGCGCTTGGCGCGCTCCCCGCGTTGCAACAAGCGGGCGCTTTTGGCGAAAATATCTCGACAAGCGGACTGGTCGAAGATGTTGCTTGTATCGGCGATCGCTACCGCTTGGGGACCGCGCTGGTCGAAATCGCACAGGGACGGCAGCCGTGCTGGAAGCAGGCGCACAGATTGATGAACCCGAGTGTTGTCGCAACGATGGTGCAGTCTCGTCGCTGTGGCTGGTATTATCGTGTGATCGAGGAAGGGGGCGTCGCAGCGGGCGATGATCTGGCCCTGCTTGACCGCCCGCATCCTGAATGGAGTGTCGCGCGCGTCATTGGGCTGTTGATTGCAGGTGAAGGCAAACAGGACCGGGCCGCCGTATCGGCATTGGCCGCGCTCCCCGTTCTTGCCGACAACTGGCGAAAGCGCGCCGCAAAAATGGCGGACCGTTAAATCCTGCGGAAAATCGCGCCAGCGCCCCATCCGAACGCGACCGACAACGCAACCGCGAACAATCCATAGATAAATGGCCATTTAACGGCAGCTGTTGCAACAAACCGTTCAAAGCCGGTCTTGCGAATCTCGACATCGCGCGTGGCGGCCGCAATCACTTTGCCGTCACGGATCAGGAATGTTTCCGCTGTGTAACGCCCGACCGGCACACGCGCCGGAATGCTGAGCCGCGCACGATACAAAACGTCGCGCGTAATTTCGACAGCGCCAGGACGATCTACGAATAATTTCCCGCGCGCGCGCAGATCGACAAAGCCCGTTTCAAAGCGCTGTGCTTCAGTCGGGTTGCTGCCGCTGGCGGGTGACAAATGGATATTGCCAAGCCCGAGTTCATAAATCGCCGCTGTCCGCTCATCGACCAGCTTGTCGAGCGGACGCGACGACGCGATGGCGTAAAATGTCGGCGCAGAGCGGAACCTGGCGCTGTCAGCATTGGCCCAGATAAGACCCGCCAGCTTGCGCTTTTCGCGGACAAGGATCGATTGCGGCGGCCCCTTCAGCAC